>CAZYDZ010000090.1:214-4314 GCA_964646535.1 uncultured Opitutaceae bacterium | reverse complement strand
GGTGAGTGTTCCGCCTTCGGGCATGGCCTCTACAGCATTGAGGAAGAGGTTGAGAAAAACCTGTTGTAGTTGACCGCGATGTCCGTTGATGGTGCCGGATTGTTCTGGATGCCACTCCGCAAAGATGGCGGACTGTTCCAGTTTCAGCCGCATGAGTGAGAGGGTATCCTGTATCACATCATTCAGGCTGATAGCCTCATAAGGTTCAGAGCCCTGTTTACTGAAGTCCAGAGTTCTGCTGACGATGGCTTCCAATTGGCCAATTTTGTCGAGAATAATGCGAAAATCCACTGCTTCTTCCGTACTGCGCGGTTGGCGCGATATATTCTCCATGAGTAGTTGGAGGACAGTTAATGGATTGCGAATCTCGTGAGCCACCTCCGCTGCGAGCAGGCCCATGGCAGCAAGTTTCTCGTTTTTGTAGAGACGGTTTTCCGAGCGGAACACACGGGTGTACAGACGGATGTTCTGCAGGGAAACCGCATGGAGATGGGCTATGGTTATGGCGAGATCACGCTCTTCATTGCTGAAGCGGTGCGGGACGCGGGTAAACAGGCAGAGAACCCCCAGTATTTCGTCCTCATAGCGGATCGGGACGGCGAGCATGGAGGACAGTTGTTCGCGCGTGGCCAGAAAGGAGTGGAATTCCTCGTCGCAATAGGCGAGCCGCTGCAGTTCGATGGTTTTTTTATGGATACAGGGAACAGAGAGCACGCTCTCTTGAACTGTGAGCCGCAACTCATGAGGGATCTTTTCCGGATGGTAACAATCTCCTTCACGGTCAGCCAGAATCAGTTCGTCCTGCTGCGGATCTTTTTCCCACAACAGGGAAAACGGGATATGCAGCAAATGATTGATGGATTCCAATGTTTCGCGCCGCACGGCATCTGCCGAACGCTGAGTGGCAAGGCGTTGTCCCAGGCGGAGAAGGGCTTCCAACTGGGCAGAACGCTCACGTAGACGGTTTACACTCCACAGATTGGAAATGACCAGAGAGGCCTCATGAGTAAATAGTGCGAGGGTTTTCAGATCTTCTTCGCGGAAGCTGTCAGCTCGATTACTCTCTACGTTAACCACTCCGATGATGTTGTTGCGTTCGATCAGCGGCGCTGCCATTTCGCAAACGATTCCTGTATGGAGTGCGTGATAACGAGGATCCTGGTTTACGTTGGGGATAAACAAAGGTTCTCCCGTTGCCGCCACATATCCTGTGATTCCCTCTCCGTATTTGAGCCGAAAGGGTTGCGTTACTTCATAGCCGTAGACCACCTCCAGTTCCAGGTCTTGCGTATCCGCATTGGTCAGTAGGATGGATGCACTGGAGGCGTCAAAAAACGTCGCAATTTGTTCCAGGATACTATGCAGCGCATGTTTGGGATCCGCGGTTTCCCCTACCAGCCTGCTGATGTGATATAGCCGATCCAGAATTGATTCAGAGCGGGAAGAGGAGTGGTCGGTGCGGCTCATGGCATGGATTTCATTGTTTCAACGGGCGATCGCAGTTTGCAGGAGGTGAATTTTTTCAGATAATTCATCGTGAAGGGATTGCAGTGCGTCACTGATATCTTCGTCGTCAAACAAATCCCCGGGACGGATGTAGAACGTGTCAATGGCCATACCGCGCTCTGTGCTGATTCGCGCGTAGGTGATGTCAAAGTGGTGTTCCGTAATGATCTTTGTGATTTGATAGAGTAACCCGATCTGGTCGTTTGCCTGTACCTCGACAATGGTTTTGTTCAGTGCCGTATCTTCGTAAACCCGAATTTTTGCGACTATGCTGGCCCGCAGGCGATCCATGCGTTTGAAGGCTTTCTGATATTTTTTCCCTTGTGCCACGATCAATGGCAACATATCGAAGCTTTCGATCAGACATTGATTGAGTGTCTCTTCAAAAAGAGCGGGAATTTTTGGGGTTTCGACCATCCCCCCTTCGGGAGGCATAACGGTAAAGGTGTCTATGGTGATGTTATCCTGCCTGGCAAAAGCCCTTACACTGAGGATGTTGAGTCCAGCTACACTGAAAGCGCCTGCCAGCCGCGAAAACAGGCCTTCCCGATCCCATGTGACTACGTGAACCAGTGTGTAGCCGCGGGATAGGTCGTTTTGCCAATGAATGACAGGACGCAATGAATCAAGCGCGTCTGCCAGCATGAGTGTTTCCAGCAGGCGGTGTACCAATTGTATATGCAGGGCAATTTCTTCTTCGTTCGTCTGATAGAAATAGCTTTCAGGCAGTAAATTGTAGTGGGCCTGAATTTCTTCATGGTGCAGGTCCAGATTGGTATTGGTCAACAGGTTCTGATAGCTTGTCGATTTGCGTTCACGCTGTGCCTGCACGGGGGTTTCCTCACGTTCGAGATCTGCCAGGGTATTTTCAAACAAATGACAGTGCAGCACGTTTTTATAGTCGTTCCATAGATCGCTTGATGTTCCGTTGGCATCGCAGTAGGTGAGAACAAACAGCATGCGCAAATTTTCCGTATTTTGGATGATACTGGAGAAACTGGCGATGGTATCAGGATCATCAATATCATGTTTTTGCCAAAACCGTGCCATGGTCAAATGGTGCTTAATCTGAAACAGGGAGATTTCGACTTGCTCGCTGTTGAGCCCCATCTTTTTCAGAATGGGTTCCGCAATCTCAACACCCTTTTCCGCATGTCCCTTGATTCCCCATCCCTTGCCGATATCGTGCAGCAGTAAGATGGGATAGAGCAGCCATGGTGCGGCTACCTGGCGAATTTGTTCCAGATAGACGTGGCGCTGTGGTGACTCGTCCTGAAAAATGCGATCCAGCTCACGGATGGTACTGAGAGTATGGAAGTCTGCCGTGTAGCGGTGATAATATTCGTGTTGAACGAGGCAGTCCAATCTACCGAACTCAGGCATGAAGTGTTTCAATACCCCCGTATCGTACATGGCATAAAGAGCGGGATACACTTGGCCGGGGAATTGCATGATGGTGAGTACTGTGCGCTGGCAGTCGGGAGTTTGCAGCTCTTCGGGTGAAGTGTGTGTCAATGTCTCTCGGATTCGTGCTTCCAGTTCGAACCCCAGCCTGGCGTTCCACATTTGTAGATAAAGAAAGATGCGGACCAGTCGCCGAGGATCGTCCTGGAAGATGTCGGGGTGTTGTGCGGTGATTTCCTGTCCGTCGAAAACAAATCCGTCTTGAATGATGCGTTTGCGTAGCTTGCGAGTGACGACTTGAGCGGCCTGTTGAGAAATCTTATTCAGGCGTGAAGAGGGGAGCAGAGCCAGTCTCTTTTCAAGAATACGGCACAGGCGCAACACGGTGATCGTATGGTGATAGTAGTTGCGCATGAACGCTTCCACACTGCTGAACACATTTTTTTGGGCGTGCCCCAAATGCTCGGCGATCTCCAGTTGTGCGTCCAGATCAAGCACATCCGTGGGACGCTTGCGGAGAAAGTGTAATTCGTTGCGGATGTAGAGTAAAAAATCGTAGCAGCGCTCAATCTGTTCCTGTTCATTTTTGCTCAGGTAATGTTTGTTGTGCAGTTCTGACCAGGAGGAGGCATCCAGTTTGATCTGCGCCATCCAGAGTAGGTTTTGTAAATCGCGCAGTCCGCCGACCCCGTTTTTTATGTCAGGCTCCTGAATGAACACAGTGTTTCCATAGCGTTGGCGACGTGCTTCCTGGTCGCGCAGACGAGACTCAATGTATTTTTGCGGGGCATCCTTACGGCAAAAACTTCGGTAGGCTTGCTGGAAGGATTCTGCCAGCGCTTGCGAACCGCAGATGAAACGGGATTCAAGCAGGGCATTTTTGGTTTGAATGTCCCCTTTCGCTTCTTTCATCGCCTCTTTTACGGTACGGGTGGCATGTCCCACTTTCCATCCCAGATCCCATAAGATATAAAGAATCTGATCGATGACGATTTGCTGCAGGGCTTCCATTGCCTTATTCTTCTTTTCGTCGGGGTAGAGAAACATGAGGTCGATATCCGAGTGTGGGCAGAGTTCTTCCCGTCCGTAGCCTCCAAGCCCGATGGCCGCACAGGAACAGAGGGGAGGATTGCCTGTTTTGTGCTGATATTCCCTCAGGGCGTATTCGAACAGGTGTGCTACCAGTGTGT
>CAZYDZ010000090.1:0-204 GCA_964646535.1 uncultured Opitutaceae bacterium | reverse complement strand
AGTGTGTCCACCAATTCGCTGCGGGCCATGCAGACTTTCTTTCCAGAACGGCTTTCCTGATGCAGCTCACGGATACGTTTCATCTCCTGTTCGACGAACAGTTTGTAAGTGGGAAGGCGTTTGGAGCGCAGGATTCCGGTTTCAAACATCAGCATCTCACTGGCGCGTTGCTGAATACTGGAAATCTGTAAGTCCTTGGTCATT
>CAZYDZ010000089.1:415-9205 GCA_964646535.1 uncultured Opitutaceae bacterium | reverse complement strand
CCCGACGGTATCCCCCACGACACATGCGCGATGGGATTCGGAATTCTTACCGCCGAAATTACCCTTTTCCACATATTTCTTGGCATTGTCCCAGGCGCCGCCTGAGTTCGCCATAAACAGAGCCAGCAATACGCAGCCCAATAAAGCGCCGACCAACAGTCCGCCCAAGGTTCTCGCTCCCAGCGTAAAGCCAACCACAATGGGAGCGCCTGCAGCAATCACGCCAGGCAACACCATCTTCTTCAAGGCGGCAGCCGTTGCAATATCCACACAGCGGTTGGAATCGGGCTCACTCTTGCCTTCCAGCAGCCCTGGAATTTCACGGAACTGACGGCGAATCTCGGTAATCATCTCCTGTGCCGCATCTCCCACCGCATTCATCGACAACGAAGCAATCAGGAACGGCAGTAATCCGCCAAAAAAGATACCGACAATTACACGCGCATTGGACAACTCCAGAGCAAACTCGGGATCATTGATTTTTACCGTTGCCACAAACGCGGCAATAATCGCCAACGAAGCCAGGGCCGCCGCCCCGATGGCAAACCCTTTGCCGATCGCCGCAGTGGTATTCCCCACTTCATCCAGTGAATCCGTAATCTTGCGGGTTTCCTTGCCCAATCCCCCCATTTCCGCAATACCGCCCGCATTGTCCGAAATCGGACCGTAGGCATCAATACTCATGGTAATGCCAATCGTCGCCAACATCCCAACCGCTGCAATTCCCACCCCGTACAGGCTGGTCAACTCGTTCGCAATCAGAATGATTGTGCCAATCGTGATCAGCGGAATCACAACCGACTGCATACCCACAGCCAACCCTGAAATCATCACGGTGGCCACCCCCGTTTCGGAAGACTTGGCAATACTGCGCATAGGACTTCCTCCTGTGTAGAACTCCGTTGAAAGCCCAATAATAATACCGCCAATGGAGCCTGATAACACCGCCCACCAAACATTTGGGGACACATCCAACCCGCGAATCACCCAATAGGCAGCCGCTATAAACAGAATGGCGGCACCTGTCGTCCCCATGCGCAATGCAAGAGACGCCTCTTTGTGTGAAAACAGCTTGACGATCAATATCCCGATTACCGCGCACAACAATCCTGTCGTGGCCAGCGCGAGAGGTAGAAACAACAGGGACGCCTCACTGCCTGCCTCACCAAACAGCTTGCCGCTTTCAGAGATGGCGCCACCTGCTGCTGCGGCTGTGGCAATCGCCATTGTAGCAATTTGCGCATTACAATAAGATTCAAACAAGTCGGCGCCCATACCGGCCACATCCCCGACATTGTCACCAACGTTATCGGCAATCACACCGGGATTGCGCGGATCATCTTCGGGAATACCAGCCTCCACCTTGCCGACAAGATCAGCACCCACATCCGCAGCCTTGGTGAAAATGCCCCCTCCAATACGGAAAAATATGGCTACCAGTGACGCTCCCATCGCAAAACCATGAATATCCTTGATGTTCGAACTATCGTTCAGAAAATAAAATAACAACCCAATGCCCAACAAACCCATGGAGGCTACCGTCAAACCCATGATCGAACCGCCGAAGAATGCAGTCGAAAGCGCCTTTGAGGCACCGCTTTGATGAGCTGCGATAGTCGTGCGTACATTCGCCTTGGTGGCTGTGTACATTCCAATGTACCCCGAAAGCGAAGTAGCCACTGCCCCCGCCACAAATGCGATCGCCTCCCTTGGCCTGTCTGCCCAGAAATACAGCAGCAAGGCAATGATCACCACAAAGGGAAGCAATACGGTAAACTCCCGTTTCATGAACACCATCGCACCGCTGTGAATCCGCCCCGCAATATCCTTCACCTTCCCATCGGGAACCTGAACACGCAGAATGCGACTGAAAATAAATGCCGCCAAAGTTAACCCTGCCAAACCTGTGACAGGAACTATCCAGTAATAATTTTCCATGAACAAAGTAAATTTAACAGTGTAGTTTGTGCTTATTACAAAACCTGCGATGACGACTGTGCGGATTTGCGCCAGGCATTGTTGTGCGCCGCCAACTCCTCCTCGTCAGGCATGCGATAAAACAGCGTATTCCCCTCCCCGCTCAAATAAAAGCCGCTTTCGATACTGTAATAAAGATCATCAATATGGAAATCCCGATTCAACACTTTGCTTGGCTTGCCAACATCCTTGCGCAGCACGTTCAGGCAGTCGCGCAAATGATCCAGCCTGGAATAGGGTAAATTGTGGCTGGAAGGATGCCCCGGATCCGTCGCCAGCGGACCGAGCTTCATGTCTGCAAATACGATCCGCGGAACGGACAGCAATTGACTGCCATTGGTCAAATATTCACCAAAGGCCGCAGGCGACAAACGGCTTACCACGCGCGGTGTCAACGGACTCAATTCCTGGTACAAATGGAAGCGCTCCGCTCCCTTCTTCTCCTCCACACTGGATGCACCAGTCAATTCCAGTACCAAACCATCCTTGGTCGTCAGATACAGGGAACGAAATGCCGACAAGGGAACCCGCTCCAATACCCGATATATCGCCAGATAAGTGGAACGGCGCGGTGTGCCGTCAGGGTGCGGAACACACTTCGCAAACTCTTTCCTCACGCCAAATACATCCAGCACAAGTTCGGCATCCAGGGCAAAGAATATGGCGGGACTGCTCGTCTTGCGATTGGGACTGATCGCCAGGTACCTACCAAAGTCGGCTGGCGCAAGCATTGACGCCACCAAAGATTCAGGTGTTAGGCTCAAGTAAAGATATGTCATGGACGTAGACGGATTTCGAGTAACGCGATGTTACCCAAAAGAAAAACAGGCCCGTTTACAAGATTTTCTTTCCAAGTTACACAGCTTGTTCTTGATTATTGCAATATCTCTGCTCTATTATTGGATTTTCAGTTTTTTCTGAATTTATAGAGGATCACTAAGATGTCAGCCATAAGCGAAAAACAGTCCAATCCCCTGCTCAATGAGCAGATCGAAAAATTCATCTCCACCTGGGGAGCAATGGGAAGTGCGTGGGGAATTAACCGCACACTGTCACAGATTCATGCTCTACTGCTTGCCACGCCTCATCCGATGACGACGGAGGAGATCATGGAATCCCTTGCCATCAGTCGTGGTAATGCCAACACCAACCTGCGCGAACTGGTCAAATGGGGATTGGCACGGGTGATTGCCATACGCGGCGAGCGCAAGGATTATTTTGAGGCGGAAAAGGATGTCTGGAAAATCTTCTGTGCGGTTACGCGGGGACGTAAGCAACAGGAGATTGATCCCGCCTTGAACGTGTTAAAAGAAACCTCGCAGGCCACAGCATCGGACACCAGTACCGAAGGGAAAGAATTTCATCGCATCACTACGGAACTGGCAAATTTTGTCGGCACCGCGGGTGCATTAATGGACCGGGTGGCACGCAGTGAAAAGAGCAAGATACTCCCCGTGATGCTCAAACTGATTCCGAAATAGGAGCTGCCCGGTTATTTACTTTGAGGGCGAATTCCCTGCCACAGAAACCGTCTTGAGGGCCGTTGCAACCACGGAACTGATATCGGCCAGATTGGCAGGAATGATCATGGTGTTGTTTTTCTGCGCCAGATTGCCGAACTGGTTCACATAGGCCTCTGCCACGCGCAGGTTCACAGCTTCGCAGCCCCCCGGCATGCTGATTGCCTCGGCCACCTTGCGGATTCCCTCTGCGGTAGCGGATGCGATCAGTTCAATTTCGCGCGAGCGTCCTTCCGCCTCGTTAATCTGCCTCATTTTATCCCCCTCCGAACGATTGATCATCTCCTGTTTCTCCCCTTCGGAGATATTGATTTTTGCCTGCCGTTCCCCTTCCGACTGTGCCACCACGGCCCTGCGTTCGCGCTCCGCCCGCATCTGTTTTTCCAGCGCATCGCGCACGGATTCAGGTGGAACAATGTCCTTGATTTCATAGCGCAGAATCTTGACTCCCCATGGTTCTGAAGCCTTGTCCACCGCCTCCACCACTGCAGAGTTAATCAATTCGCGCACTTCAAACGTACGGTCCAGATCTATCTTTCCAACCTCGGAGCGAAGCGTGGTTTGCGCCAACTGTGAAGAGGCAAAAGTGTAGTTGTGAATACCGTAGGAAGCTGCCTTGGAATCCACCACCTGCAAGTATAGAATACCATCTACAGACACCGCGATGTTGTCCTTGGTAATACACGTCTGAGAAGGCACATCTATCGCAAACTCCTTGAGTGAGTGGCGATACGCCACACGATCCACAAACGGGATCAGGATATGAAATCCCGCATCCAGCGTACGGGAATATTTTCCCAGTCGTTCCACCACATATTGCTCGCGTTGTGGAACGACGCGGGCACAAGCCACCAGGGCTGCGATTACAATAATCGCAAAACCCAGGGCCAGGATATAGCCTACTGAAATTTCAGCGAGGGGAATCAGAGTCAGGTCCATACAATTTGAATAAGGTAAAATAATAACGGAGGCAACAACTGGAAAAACTCAGGTGCGACGGACAATCAGAATCATTCCGTCGCGGCGTGTAATCGTTACCCGCTGACCTGGTTGAAACGGCTCTTCGCTGGTTGCATCCCACTGGCTGCCACGATATGAAATACGCCCTGAAAACCTTTTGCCTTCACTATCCGACTGTTGAAAGCCTGAAAGAACATCGGCAGTTCGCCCGACAAAGTCACCGTCAAGTCCTGCAGGGTCCCCGCCTTCCACAGTTTCCCCGCGAAACCACCTTTGGCAATAGCGGCGCAGGAGAACAATCTGCAAAATCGTCAGAACACTGAACACCAACCACGGCACAGCTCCAGTGGAGGGCATTCCAAACCAAATTCCGACACCCGTAATCAAGGCTGACATCCCCACAAAAACCAGAATAAAACCTGGTGCGAACAGCTCCATCAATACCAGTACAAAACCGGCTATAATCCAAATAAGGGTAGTCATATTCTAGCGCGAAAATCTAATCCATACCCGTATTCACAGCAAGGAAATAGAAAGCCACCTCTTTGTGTTGCCCTGTGTTCTTTGTGATGAATAAAAACCGCAAATATACACTAGTACTCAAATACTGCCGGCGCCTCAGGCCAGAATATCTGCTGAAACAAACGAAATTCCGCGGGAATCGGGGCTACCCAGCGCAATCGGCGATCCTGCCATGACAACTCCATGGAATGACAATGTAATGCCTGCCGCGGAAACCCGAGCGACGGTTTCATTTCAGGCAGGACACCTTTCTCAATAAAATCGAGGTACAGTGTATCCTGACGGCCGTAAATCTTATCCCCCAGCACCGGATACCCAATCGCCTCCGCATGCACGCGAATCTGATGCTTGCGCCCCGTGACAAGATCCACTTCTGCCAATGTATATCCATTTTTCGAATACAACGGATGAAAATGTGTGGTCGCATCCGGCGCGGTGCGGTCATACCATGCTTTCTGTCTAATTACGATTGGACTGTCCCGGTCAGGGCCAATCGGCAAATACACCGCAAACGAATGGCGCATCTCTCCCCGCAGGATTGCCAGGTACTGCTTATCGACCTCGCGGCGCTCTATTGCCATCTGTACCGTGCGCGCGGCCAGCCTGTGCCTGGCCAACACCACAACACCGCTGGTCTCGCGATCCAACCGCGCCACCAAGTGCATTTTGTCCCACTGTTTCCACTCGCGCACGGCGCCGACCAGACTCGACCAGGGGCCGTTCTTGGACGGATGACAAACCATCCATCCAGGTTTGTTCAACACCAGGAAATGGTCGCTTTCCTCTATCACCGCCTGCTGCAAATCCTTTTCCCCTATCAGGGGCGCTTCCTCGCTCAACGGAAACTGGCAGGAATCCCAAAATTGTTGTTCTGCGGAGGTCATGGCTGCTGTAAGTGATCCAGACGATGTGCCCTCATTACTTTTTCGGCAAGCCTGGCTGACCAACTACGCGGCAATGCCCCCGCCAGCAGGGAAACCAGCCTATTCCTAAGTCCATTTACCACCAATGGTTTGTCACGAATCCACGCATCGCAGGACTGCTCCGCAACACGACTTGCCGTCGCACTGCCGCCTGGCGCGCTCACCTCCGCGGAAAAACCTGCCGCCCGAAAAAATCCCGTGGCCGTCGGCCCGGGGCAGACCGCCAGCACGCGCAAGCCTTGTTTACGATACTCCTGGCGCACACACAAACTCCAGTGTAATAAGAAACTCTTACTGGCCCCATAGACACCAAAAAAAGGCGTGGGCTGGAATCCCGCCAGAGAACAGACGTTGATCACCCCGCCCCCATTTGCCAACAAAAGCGGTAACATTCTGGCAGTCAATTCCATAGGGGCTACCAGATTCACCTGAACCATATCCCGCAAGTCTTCCCATGCGGGAGAAGGAAATGCGCCATATCGCCCATAACCACTGTTGTTAATCAGTAGTAGCTTTCCTTTTATATATTGCAGGTTTTGCTGCAAAACAGGGAATACTTTTGTAATCGACTCCCTGTCAGAAAGATCGCAATTCACATGAACCACACGGCTCTCTTTGGGCTTTGAACGAGAAAGGTTGAAAATTCTAATAGAAGGGTTATGGTATAAAATAGTTGCTATGAATGCTTCACCAATACCAGAGGAGCCGCCAGTGATAACAACTGCTTCTATGGTTTTCCATCCCCACCCCCCTGCTTTGCTTTTCATTTCCATGTGTGTTCATTTCATAATGGACGCAGGCTGGTCTAAAACACAAACCCTAATAGAAAGAGAGAAAAGATAGACATGAATAATGACAAACTGATCATCTCAGGCCACCGACTCGAACTGACTACTGCGATCAAAATGATCGTTGTGGAAAAGTCCGATAAACTCTTCAAACACGATGACAGCATCATCCGCCTTCGAGTGGAACTCGAACACGAGCCTGACGGCACCAGTCACGGCGCTTTTCTGGCACGTGGACAGATTGAAAGCCATGGCCCGATTATGACTGTGAGTGCCAAGACCGAGGATCTTTACAAGTCCATTGATCAGATGGTCGATAAACTGAACCGCAAACTTCGGCGGCGTCATCGCATCCACAAAGCCAAGCGTAACCAACCACGCGAGGATGTGGATCAACTACCCGAAGCGGTATCCTTCTAAACGTTTACACCGCTGATCACCATGGGGCATCCACAAGGATGCCCCTTTTTTTATCTTCCGTACCCGCCAAGTCGATTCTGCCAGTCACTTGCGCAGAAACTTTGCCAGAAAATTGAACGGACGCGGAATCGCTTCCTGAATGGGCATGCGTATCATATACACAGAACTCACTGTCAGGATAACCATGCACACGCCAAAAAACAGCAGGAGCGCAGGGACGCTCACAGCCTCGCCCACCCCATCCGATGTGCGCAACAGGCCTCCCCATATAATACTGGAAATTCCAGCTGCAAAAGGCGACGCCACCTGAAACAACGATATTTGCAAAGCCCTGTTTCTCTCCTTTGTGAAATAAGGCTGCATTTTCAGTCCTGTTGTGTACCAGATCGCCTGGAACACGCCAAAGAAAAACATCATGACCAAAAGCAGAACGCCCATTCCCTCAAATGGTGTTTGCCGCCAGTATGCATAGCCGACTACGGCCAACAGACTCAACATACTGAATGCCATCCCCATAAGGCCGAGGACCGAAAACAATCGTATACCAATGTAGTCGAGCCAGGAACGGGATAACGCGGAACCTGCCACCCCACCGACAAAACAGAGAAATGCCATCAACATGGTATAGTCGGAGGACAGAATATTTTCCCTACTGACATAATAAATCAGAAACGGTGTCAACGGCGCCCAACACGCCGCAACACAAGCCCAGACAATCAGGACACGCCGGTAGCTGCCTGGTGTGCGCATGAAATACAGGGTCAATCGGTTCACTTCCTGCAGCGATACTGCCTCTGGTTTTTTCACATCGGGAACCTTTGCCAGCACCCATGCGGCGACAAAACCACTCATCAACGCAATCCAGAAGATCAGATTGAATGCCAGGATACTGTCAACGATACGAAACGACAAGGCGGACAGCAGAAACATGGTCGCCCCGGTAAGGTTGACGACCAACATATAGTTGGAGAAAAAGCGCCCCCTGTGCTCTTCGGGAATCAAACCGTACAGCCAGGGCATATGTGCTGTAACCGCAATGGAACGAGTAAAGGCAAAGAAACCAAGCCCGATGATCGCCACATACACTTTCCACTGGGCAGGCTCCAACCCGTAAAACAACAGCATTAACGGAATCGGCAATAAAAACAGGTTGCGCGTGGACCATCCTGAAACCATCAGACGCTTATATCCAACGCGTCCCATCACCACATTGGACCAGATCTGAACGGGCGCGAAAATGTAAATAAATGCAGAAATCACCCCTACTTGAAACGCGCTCCCCCCCCATTCACCGATCAGAATCACCAATGGCGCTCCCAAACAGAGCGTCCAATTTGCAGCATTCACCGCACTAAACCAGAGGCTTAGCCGCATTACAGGCTTCAACGGTATCTCTCCGTTCTCACGAATCTCGTTCATGACTCCACAACCGTAGATGGACTACGCGCACCCCAACGGATGCTGTTCTCCCAAGGTTGCACAGAAAAAGCGGTACACGAATAACAGGATCATGAGCGGACGGTGTTTCCTATTAGAAATCTCCCACTATAAAAAAATAGGCAAGACAGTTTATAAACGTTATGGCACGATCTCCCAATGGCCTCCCGCAAAAAACGCCGCAAGCGTCCAACTCCAGCCTCCGCACGCATTGCGCGCCGTTCCATGCGCCTACTCTTCCGG
>CAZYDZ010000089.1:0-405 GCA_964646535.1 uncultured Opitutaceae bacterium | reverse complement strand
ATTCTGTCTGGTTGCAGCTATCTCTGGTATCTCTCGCGGAACCATGAAACACAGACGCGACTGCAGCAACAGACGCTTGCCTGGATTGACAAGGCTCGCGAAGCCCCCTGGATACCCCATGAGGCTAGCCTGCTGCTCGACTGGGTTGCCGACCGGATACCGCTCAATTCGGGTCCCGTCATCTCCGCTGAATCATTCAACGGAGACCGAACCTATGTGTATGCGGGGATTCCACTAAGCGAACGCAAACTGACTTTGCTGAGCAACGAAGGATATCTGGTCGGCTATGACGAACAGCGCCGCAATCCTGCATGGGTCGCCTACCGCGTGTTTCCACCCCGATCGTTTCATCCTCCCAAGCGCCCTGAAGAGTTTCTGGTGGATCGGCGCACGCGCGCCAGAGTG
>CAZYDZ010000088.1:955-9418 GCA_964646535.1 uncultured Opitutaceae bacterium | reverse complement strand
TCAGCTCTTGACCTACTGCACCGGAGGCACCGACTATTCCTGTCTTGTACATACAACTGAAGTATTAAAAGCGTGAACTTTCCCTATCAGAGAATCGAGTCCCGAAGCCGTGGGCTTGGACTGCAAATATCAAGCCAATCCCTCTTTGTGTCCATCAGCAAGAAGAAATTATTTCACTATAGTTTCGGCATGTTGGTACGGGAATACGATATATCCACCTCCATCAAAGCACCTTCCTGCGTCGAAAACTCCTATGGAACCCCTATCGGACTGCACCAGGTCGAACATAAAATCGGTCATGATGCTCCACTGGGCATGGTATTCAAGGGGCGTGTGGCCATCGGTAAACGCTACTGGGAATTATCGGCGGCAGAACAACAAAGTGGCAATCTGATTACCAGCCGCATCCTATGGCTGAAGGGAATGGAGCCTGGAATCAACTCAGGGCCCGGCGTCGATACCTTCAAGCGCTATGTTTACATTCATGGCACCAATCACGAAGAACGCATTGGTAAACCGCTGAGCGCGGGTTGCGTGCTGATGCGCAATCAGGAGATTCTCTATTTGTTCGATTCTGTTCCGCTTCATTCAATGGTTCTGATCGAACAGGACTAAAGCGAATGTCGCTGGTTGAAGCGTATACTTGCTGGTTTTCCCTGTAGGAACGGCTTTACGCTGCGACCCAAACGTGGGTTGGTTGGTGTTGAGGCGTAAAACCGCTCCTACAGGGTGCTGTTCCTGACCGCCCGTCGAATACCAACCGACGATTGCAACCCGCCCGTTGCTTCGCACCTCGTTTGTATTCTGTCTTGGCTCGCTCCGATTTCCACTCCATTCTGGACTGAATGCTCGGAAATCTGTCACCCGTAACACTAAGCCACTTACTGCTACAAAACGCAGTGGGGCAGGGAGACATTGCAGTCGATGCCACGGTTGGCAACGGGTATGACACCCGCTTCCTGTGCCAATTAACTGGAGCATCAGGCCGCGTATTCGGGTTTGATATTCAGCAAAGCGCCATTGAAAACGCCAGACAATGGTTTGCCCTGCATCCCGAATCCTCCTCTCCCGCGCTGTTCCACGCGGGACACGAAACCATGCAACACTGGCTTCCCGCAGAAACTCGCGGGCATATCAAGGCGTTTATTTTCAATCTGGGCTATCTGCCAGGCAGTAACAAACAGATTGTCACCCGTGCCGACACTACCCTGCCCGCGTTACAAATCGCGCTTGAATGGCTGTGCCCGGGCGGTGTCCTGATCGTTGTCGTCTACCGCGGACATCCTGGCGGAGATGAAGAGAGCCATGTGCTGTTGCAATGGACCTCACAAATTCCACCTGATACTGCGGAGTCCTTGCGCATGGAACGCCAGAACCTTTCTACAACCGCACCCTATATCCTGCTCATTCGCAAGAACCAGGCACAAGGTTCGCTATGAACGACTACTTTGTCATCCTCGGCAAAACCATTCCCATCGTGGTGATCATCTGCATGGGCGCCCTCTTCAGACAACTCAAGCTGTTTCAGGCAGAGGCGGATTCGACGGTGATGAAGCTCTTCATCAATCTGTTCTATCCATGCCTGATCTTTGTCAATATCTTCGGCAATGAAGCATTACAATCGATCTCCAATCTGGTAATGGCGCCCCTTGCGGGAATCGTGTGTCTGTGCGTCGGATTCCTTATCAGCTACTATTGGATTGGCACGCGCAGCATGAATCATTCGCAACGCCGCTCGTTTGCCTTCACCACCGGGGTATTCAATTATGGATACATCCCGATTCCACTGTCGCAGATTATCTTTGCTCCAGCGACCACCGGGGTGCTGATGGTTTATAATCTTGGAGTGGAACTCGCGTTCTGGAGTGTCGGTCTGTTCCTGCTCACTGGCATGTCTGGAGGCAGTAGCTGGAAGAGATTGTTGAATCCCCCTGTTCTCACCATTCTGATCTCTCTTATCCTGAATCTGTTTGGTCTGCCAGGGTTTCTTGCCAACCCTGGCTTCTCATCGGAGACCGCCAATCAAATGATTCTTATGGGAGGAGATATCATTCTCACCACCCTGAATATGTGCGCCAGTTGTGCGATTCCCCTCGCTCTGGTATTTATCGGCGCAAGCGTCTGTGATCTGTGGAAAGCCACTCCCTGGTGGCGAGGGCTCTCCGTACCCATGCATGCAAGTCTGCTCCGCCTGGGTATCATCCCGATTATTTTTTTGTTGATGGCCCGCTGGCTCCCCATTGAAGAATCGCTGCGCGAAGTGTTGATTCTACAGGCAGCCATGCCCGCAGGAATGTTCCCCGTAGTCTTGGTTCGCATGTTCGGCGGTGACGTCAAAACCTCCCTGCAAATTATCATGAGCACCAGCCTGCTCAGCCTGCTCACTATTCCAATCTGGATCCAACTCGGCCTCTGGTGGATTCGCTGGTGACTCATCGTAAATCCGCTACATGCCAGACACTGAATTCTATTTCCCTTTCTGTCCTACTCTTCCCCAATCGGAACCAAATATGGATTACCGATCTCTGCGTCAGCATGGCAGACATCGCGGAGGCAAATTTTACTATTCCTGCCTGCAATACGCTCAAGCCCTCTGGCTTCAGGGACTCAGCGCCCGTGCAATTCTTTGTCTGGATCGAGCCATGAGTGCCGATCTGGACGATACGGAGGAAATCCTGCAACACTATCCGATTCCCTATTCAGCCATGTGCTGGTTTCTACAATACAACCCGCCTGGTAATTTTATCGGCAATCCCCGCATCCATTTCCAACATTATGCCGACCGCCTCGGCGAACCACGCAAATATATCCGTAAATGGCGCGCATGGGCCTGCTGGTACCTGACGCGCCTGATTCTCCCCGATCTCTCAGGAGACCCTTGTCACACCGTCGACGAACCTTCCTTCAATGAAATCCACCAGTCTCTTCTACAATACGGCCTACAAAACGAATCCGTACTCTGGCAACAGATTTGTAGAAGCATACATGGCGACCTGCATTGAATGGCACGCTGAAACCTCCGCAAAAGCCCTAAAATCTATCATGCGGGATGTTATCATACACCCACATTGACAAAAGGCTTAGTGATCCCGTTCGGGATCATATTAAAATAATGATAAACGCAAAGAAATTAGGCCGGTTGGTCAAGCAGCGCCGTCAGTATACCAGAGTCTTGCGCTTCAGAATGCGCCCTCATATTTCATGGATAATAGAAAAATTCCTTGTTTTTTCAGTTATTCTTTGTTATACTGATCTTAAAAGGAAAGACCATGACGGCATCAACACTATCAGGCAAAGGACAGACCACGATCCCTATGGATATCCAGCGGTTTCTGAATGTAAAGCCAGGGGATAAGATCCAGTATTTCATTGAGATCGACGGCAGGGTATCCCTGTTGCCCAAAACGCTTTCCGTAAAAGGGCTCAAGGGTGTGCTGCCTAAGCCGTCCAGAACCGTAAGTATCGAAGAAATGAACGAAGTTGTGCGGCAAAGAGTCGCGAGGGATTTTGTTGAAGGTTCCGAAAAATGATCGGCCTTGATACCAACATCATCGTGCGCGTACTTGTTCAGGACGATCCCGCCCAACTGCGCCGCATCCAAAAAACCCTTGAGAAGGAATGTTCCGAGAAAAATCCCGGCCTGCTGAACAGCATCGTGCTGGTCGAAACCGTGTGGGTTCTTGAAAGCGCCTACAGGTATGGCAGGGCGGATATCGCGCATGCCGTGGAAACCCTTCTCCAGATCAGGGAGTTCGATATCCAGTGTCAGGACGAAGCGTGGGAGGCCCTCACCCATTACCGCAACGGCAACGCCGACTTTGCCGACGTCTATCTCGCCGCGATCAATCGCAAGCTCGGCTGCACAAGCACATTGACCCTGGACAAGAAAGCGGCACGTGTGGCTTTATTTCAGGCAGTTTGACGATGAAAAACTTTCACCGTCAAATTACCAGCCCAATGCGGACCTCTGCAACCCACGACACGGGAACGGGCATGTTCGTCCTCACGAAAATCAGCCGCCCCCCCCAATCTTTGATATAGATCCCTCCCGCTTCTTCACCCAGCTTTTCGCCTTCCAAACTACAGGCTGAAAAGTTCGATGACGACGCACTAAAAAACCTATTCATCCCACTGATTGAAGAGTAGTTGGATGCGTCGCCCCAAGGCACCCACTAGGGAGAAACTGATTGGTTTGGCAGGCATTTCTCTTTTCTGTAACTAGACGCTAGGAATGTCCTCTTCAATTTGGAACAGTTTCTCGCGAATCTCATGAGGTCAATGTCACTTAACCTTAAAGAGGCTTTATAAATTAGCTGCGTACTTCTGAAGTCAGACAGTCATAAAATCTTTTCCGGCCTTCGCAATGTTCCCGCTTATCGTGATTGCGGCCCGTCTTTACGTCCATCTCTGCGGGCGGCTCAATCCGAATATCGATATCTTCGGAAAAACGGTGTATAAGCCCGAAGCCTTTGGAAAGGGATGTGCCTCCCTTCAGCTCAAACGCCATACCGAGTTTTTGCAGCCCGTAAAGGCAGTGCATAATCCAATAGTCTTTTTCGACCAAGACCGGTGCAATATCCATTTCCCCCGCCACAATGCGTATGAGGGCGGGAAAATCAGGATGATTATGCAAGAATCCGTCAATAGACATACTGCAATCTATCGCCCATCAGGAATCTGGCAAAGAACTTTCCGGCCCGCGTTCCGCCATATTTGCGCACGGCATTGGCCAGGGCGCGTTTATTCATTGAACGAGCCTTGTTTTTAACCTGTTCCAGGACCAGCTCCCGGTCTTCCGCAAGCTGGTCGAGGTTATTGAGCACATCGACCAGCAGAAATTCCGAGGTCGGTTTACGGGGGAAATACGGCTTCATGGCAAAGCGGAATGTCCGCCCGCCCAGCTTGAAACGGCCATGTCGTTTGTGGTTATAAACCACCGTTTCGTTGTAAAGCTGGGTCGTACCTAACCCCAAGGCGTTATAAAGGTTGGGAGAGGTTAGCAAGAAACGATCGTCTTTCAGAAACGCCCGCACCAATGTTTCATCATCGGCAGGGACTGGCCCGAAGGCGGTCATTTCGGGGCAGTAATACAGCCCGCCGGACAGCTTCATCAAAACGCCCTCTTCCGTGAGCTGGCGCAAATGGCGATCAACGGCATTTGACCATTGTTCCAGATCGGCGCGGCGATAAACCGCCCCCGGCTGGAAATTGTCTTTGAATTGTTCAACGGCTTTCATGGCTTTCCTCTATTATTTCCAGACTATCGAAAATCGGGCAATTTTGCAAGTAATTTTATTTAAAATTCATGCATATATGACAGGCCATGCTACAGCTACAAGAGATGCTTAGGCTGAGATTTAAGCAGTATTCAAGGGATCACAGCAGTATATCGGCCAAGGTTGCGAATCTGTTATCGCAACAACTCGAAGTGATTTCTCTTAATATTCAGGTGGAAGACAAAGATGAGCGGGGTATTCAAACCATTCTTACAAGAAATGGTGTCCCGTAGGGGATTCGAACCCCTGTTGCAAGGATGAAAACCTTGTGTCCTGACCTGGCTAGACGAACGGGACATCCGATTAATTCGGAAACTATTTACTGTGAGGAATAATGACCCATGAATCAAGCCTTATTTCGAAATTTTTTTCAGAAAAAACAGGCGCCGTTGGAGAAAAGAAGCTTGGAGAAACGGCTTTATGTCGTGACCAAGATCACGCCACATTCGGGTCGCGGCAAAAAGCCATCCTTACAGGACTGGCGCGAGACTTTTCTACAAAAATCTGGAATCCCCAACAGTCTATGATCGGTGTTTTCTCAGACAGTTGCCAGTCGGTGTGGACGCAGGACACTGAGCTGGAGGTCCCGAATAAAGAAGATCCCCCCCCTGCTCTCCTCCTCCTGGCCCCATTTCAATCAGCCAATCCGCCAGAGCAATCACATCGAGATGGTGTTCGATAACGACCACCGTATTTCCCGCATCGCGTAACTGGAACAATAGCTCAAGCAATTTTTGCACATCGAGCGAATGCAGCCCTGTTGTCGGTTCATCCAACAGATACAGGTATCCTCCCTGATTTTTTCGGTTCAGTTCGGCCGCCAGTTTAAGACGCTGGGCCTCGCCTCCCGACAGCGAAGGCGCTGCCTGGCCCAATTGCAGATACCCCAGTCCCACCGCCTGCATCATTTCCAAACGAGCGTGGATTTTTGGATGAAAACGAAACAATTCCGCTGCATCGGAGACACGCATATCCAGGATATCCGCAATACTATGTCCCTTGAAACGAATGTCCAGAGTCTCCCTGTTATAGCGTTTGCCCATGCAGCTCGGGCAAACCGTGTAAACATCAGGAAGGAACTGCAGGTCAAGGGGAATGCCTCCCTCTCCCTGACAGCGTTCACAACGTCCGCCGCGCACATTAAAACTGAATCGTCCCGCATTATAGCCGCGTACTTTTGCCAACGGAACCTCGGCATACAAGGCGCGCAATTGATCAAACAATTTGGTGAAAGTGGCAGGATTGGAGCGCGGACTGCGGCCAATCGGATGCTGATCCACCCTGATGATTCCCAACAACGAGTCCACGCCCTCCAACTGCTGATAGGGCTCGGGAATTTCCTTGGCGCCATTCAGTTTCATAGCCAGCGCACGTCCCAGAGTGTCATTGACCAGCGTACTTTTACCTGAACCTGAAACACCTGAAACCACCACCATGCGTCCCAGCGGGATTTCCAGATCGACCTTCTTCAGGTTGTTGCCACGCGCTCCACGAATGCTTATATGAGAGCGGGAGCCCCCCTTGAACATGGAAGGATGCTCTATCTTCTCCACTCCCTTCAAAAAGGGTCCAGTCAGGGAATTGCGCGAACGCAACATCTCCTCCCTGGTTCCTGCAAATAATAATTCCCCTCCCTCACGACCCGCCCCAGGACCAATCTCCAGCAGATAATCCGCCGCGCACATCATGTCGTAATCGTGTTCCACAACAACCACTGAATTCCCCCGCTGCTGTAATTCCCTTAGCAAACGGATCAAACGCGCGTGATCCTGTGAATGCAACCCAACGCTCGGTTCATCCAAAATATAGAGAACTCCCACCAGTCCCATGCCAAGCTGAGAAGCCAGACGCACCCGTTGCGCTTCCCCCCCTGACAAAGTATTGTATTCACGATTCAATTGCAGGTAGCCAAGACCCACTTCCTCCAAAAAGTGCATTCTCCCCCGCAAACTGTTCATCACTTCCTCCAACTCCCTGCCTACGGCGTCCTCTTGCAGCAACTTCTGTAAAAAGTGTCCGGCTTCCCGCACTGTCATTTTCAGGAAATCAGGAAAACGTATGCTGGCCACACGAACCGCACTGGCAAACGGCGACAATTTTTCACCATTGCACACAGGACATTGCTCTTCCGCCTGACAAGCGCTCAAACGAGCACGTTGCGACGCTCCTATTTTGCCGTATAGACGCTCTGCCAGCCAAGCCACTATCCCAGGAAAAGTATGAGTGCCCCGATCTTTTTTCCTGCCACTGTTGAAATCAAATAAACGATTCGGCACTCCGTACAGGATCTGCTGGCGTATCGATTCGGACAATGTCTCCCACGGAGCCTCATAGTCAAAAGGCATCTGTTCCGCCAGTTGACGAAACAGAGCATTGTAACGGATAACAGAACTCTTCTTACCTGAGCGAAACGGCGCCAAAGCCCCCTGTTTCACAGACAGCGATGGATTGGTCACAATCAAATCCTCGCGAAACTGTAAAATCCGCCCCTGTCCCCTGCAATGCGGGCAAGCCCCTTCGGAATGATTACTGGAAAAAAGCCGCGGGGTTATTTCCGGATAATGAGTCCCACACGCCTCACAAGCGTTGCTGAGGCTCAACGGGATTTCCCGCCACTGCTCATCCCTGTCCCTCTGCACCCAGGCGATTACCTTTCCTTGCCCTTCGGCAAACGCCAATTCAAGGGAATCCGCCAAACGGCTGCGCTGCTCTTTGCGGATCACCAGACGATCCACCACCAGATCCACTTCTGGTTCTCCGCTTCCTGGAGGCAGCAGACGCGGCTCGTCCAGATCGCGGATTTCCCCGTTCAGCCGAATGCGCTGAAATCCCTTTTGGCGAATACGGGTAAATTCCTCGCGCCACACCGCAGCTTTCTGTTTGCCCAACGGAGCCAGTAAAACCAGCCGATGCTCATCCGCATCCCGAAACAGCCGTTCGATGGAATCGTCCAGACTGAAGCGCCTGACCCGCCCCCCATCCAATGGACAGGCAGGTTCTCCGCGCACCGACCACAGCAAACGCGCATAGTCGCCGATTTCCGCAACAGACGCAACCGTTGCGCGCGACTGGGTCTCCCCTCCAGTGCGCTGCTCAATCGCAATCACGGGAGAAAGACCATGTATAAAATCAACATCCGGACGCGGTATCTGATCCAACACTTGACGAGCGCGGGTACTCAGACTGT
>CAZYDZ010000088.1:0-945 GCA_964646535.1 uncultured Opitutaceae bacterium | reverse complement strand
CATATACTTACGATGACCCTCCGCGTACAAGGTATCAAAAGCCAGCGAGGACTTGCCAGAGCCACTGACCCCCGTGATCACCACCAATTGATCGCGCGGAATCCTTACCTCCAGATTTTTCAGATTGTGTTGACGCGCTCCACGAATATGAATCTCCTTCACCCTATCCACACACCCTTCCACCACTTCATTTCCATTTGCCATATACGTCCTTCACCACTACTCCTATATTCACCATGAGCAAATCAAAACCCATTCTTTATATCAAGTCAGGATGCCCCTGGTGTGAGGAAGCTCTCATTTTCTTTGAAACCCACGGTATTGAACTCGACATCCGGGATGTCAGTGAGGACCGTGACGCCATGCGCCGCATGGTGGATGTCAGTGGACAGACCAAGGCTCCGACATTCGAATACGAGGATTTCGTTGTCGCCGATTTCAGTGTGGACGAATTCCGCTCCGAACTGGAACAGGTGCCCGAAATCCAGATCGCCCTCGGCCTCGCCGACGACGAGGATTGAAAAACCACAGATTGCTCAGATTTTCGCAGACAGGAATGAGGCTCACACGAAGCTGTAGCCACAAAGAAATTAATGGTCAAGAGTTACCCCTGCAGGAGCTATCATTTCCTGGTTAAAGCGTATCGGTTGCACCCAATGAAGACAACCGCTTCTTTCAGCATTCAGTGACTCCTCCGATTGATCCGCACTCCAACAATAGTCTACGACCACAGAACGGAATTCACCGTTCTGCGGTTGACTCCTTCTTCTGCTACCTTTCCACCAAACGAAAGCCCTCGATTCTTGTTTCTATGGCCTGACCCGAATGGCGCTAGTTTAGTGAGGTGATCGCCGGTTTTTATGGGTAAAGCCCGATCTCCAAGCGGGGCGTAAAGGAAGTCTGTTGGCTCGGATATCCGCATCAACGCAATGTAGGAGGGGCTTT
>CAZYDZ010000087.1:0-9506 GCA_964646535.1 uncultured Opitutaceae bacterium | reverse complement strand
ATGGTGTGCCTGACGAAAGGCTAACCCCTGACGCACCAGTTCATCGGCCAGATCGGTCGCCAGCAACAGCGGATCGGAAACCGCTTTCCGGCAACGCTCCCGGTTCCACTCTGCACCGGCAAACGCCGCCGCCGCCACCTGTAATGAATTCATCACCTGACGGCAGGAATCAAACAAGGGTGGTTTGTCTTCCTGCAAGTCGCGGTTGTAGGTCAACGGCAATCCTTTCACCATCACCATCAGAGCCTGTTGATTGCCGATCACCCGCCCCGATTTACCCCGGATCAACTCAAACGAATCCGGGTTTTTCTTTTGTGGCATCAGGCTCGACCCAGTCGTAAACGTATCCGGTAAACGGATAAACCCAAACTCCGTGGAGTTCCATAAAATCACATCTTCTGCCAAGCGGGACAAATGCAGGGCGGTCATTGAACAGGCGTGCGCAAAGTCGAGATGCACATCGCGATCCGCCACCGCATCCATACTGTTGCGGGTGACTTGCGGGTTTCCGTTGCGATCCGTGAACCCAAGCCAGCGCGCGCTGAAATCGCGGTCAATCGGCAACGTGGTTCCCGCCAGCGCACCTGAACCGAGCGGACACCAGTTGGCCTGCTGCCAGACTTCACGAAAACGCTGCAGGTCGCGCTGCAACATTTCCACGTAGGCCAACAAATGATGGGCGGCGCTCACTGGTTGACCGCGCTGCAAATGGGTGTAGCCGGGTATCAGGACATCCCGTGAGCGCTCGGCCACATCCAGTAACCCCGCAATCGCCTGTTTCAACTCCTGCATCATCTGCAGCGAGGCGTGCTTAAAATACAACCGCAAATCGGTCGCCACCTGGTCGTTGCGCGAACGGGCGGTATGCAGCTTGGCGGCGGCAGGTACGTTTTCAGTCAGGGCCTGCTCCAGATTCATGTGTACATCCTCCAGTTCCAGCTTCCACTCAAAACGCCCCTCTTGTATCCGTTTCCCCAATTCACGCAGGCCACGGTGAATAGACTCCTTCTCCTCCTTGTTCAAAATCCCCACCGACTCCAGCATCGCACTGTGTGCCAGACTGCACAACAGGTCAAATGGCGCCAATGCCTGATCGAAACTGACCGATTCACTGAAATGCAGCATCAAAGCAGACGGTGACTCCTGAAATCGCCCCCCCCATGTAGCTTGGGATGTTTTGGATGAACTCATACGTTACAGCCTTCTATCTCACCGCAACCAACGGAGAAGGCAAAGTTTTTTTCAAACCGCGAAACCGTAGTCTGGCTTTTCCCTGATCTACGCGAATCCGAGAAGTCGGTAGTTTGGTTATAAAAGAAATCACCGATGACACAGATTCACGCAGAGGGTTTTCAGAAAAAAGACCCACCATTCCTCATTCGCAATTACCAATTCGACCCTCGCACCCTGTTGTGGTCCGCTTCCCGACCTGTCGGGAACCTCACCATAGAAAACCAGGGATCAGATTCCGCAAGGAAACAAGAAAGGGATAAAAAATGGGTTGACCTTGATCGCACTTCGTCTCTACTCTCTGCCTTTCTTTTCGGGGACGTAGCTCAGTTGGAAGAGCGCCACAATGGCATTGTGGAGGTCGTCGGTTCGATCCCGATCGTCTCCACCATTCGGGGTAAGGGGGTCTACACCAAAGTTTGGGGACAGGTTATTTTTCAGGCACAGGAAAGCCGCCAAGAAGTAGATCCAGAGAGTTCGTTGTTTTGACGTGACATCTGTCGAGCCTCTATTAAATTAGCAACCCTATTACTATGAAAAAGAAAAAGACACTGAAAATTGGGATGATTGGCTATAACTTCATGGGGAAAGCCCATTCCAATGCATGGAGACAGGCCCCGAAATTCTTCAATCTTCCAGTGGATGTAGAGCTTCATACAATTTGCGGCCGCACACAAAAGAGCTTGGAAGAAGCCGCCCGCACTTATGGATGGCAGCACACGGCAACGGATTGGCGCGATGTGGTCAATAATCCCGAGATCGACATTATTGATGTCTCCACGCCAACCAACAGTCACAGTGAAATCTCCATCGCTGCCGCCAAGGCGGGCAAGGCAGTACTGTGTGAAAAACCAATGGCGATGAGCGTGGAAGAGTGTCGCGACATGGTGGATGCAGTAAAAAAACACAGAGTCGTCAATATGGTCTGCCACAACTACCGCCGTATTCCTGCAATTGCCCTGGCCAAACGAATGATCGAACGGGGCGATCTGGGAGACAGGATCTATCATTATCGGGCACGTTATGCGCAGGATTGGATTGCTGACCCTGAATTTCCTCTGGTCTGGCGTCTACAACCCAAGATTGCAGGCCTCGGTACCCTCGGTTGCATTGGGTCTCACATTCTCGACTTGGGGCGTTATCTGGTAGGTGAATTCGAGTCCGTCTGCGGCTACATGGAAACTTTTATTAAGGAGCGTCCTGTTCTCGACCAATTCAGTGAAGGGCTCAAGGCCAAGGGTGGCAAAAAAACGGGAAAAGTCGGCGTGGAAGACGCCGTATCCTGGATTGGTCGCTTTAAGAATGGTGCGATGGCCAATCTGGAAGCAACCCGTTTCGCCTATGGCCGCAAAAACCAGATCACTTTGGAGATCAACGGCAGCAAGGGTTCCCTCTCCTTCGACTTTGAAGACATGAATCGCCTGAAGTACTACAGTATTGCGGACGGCGACGATGTGCGCGGATTCCGTGATATTCTGGTAACGGAGGCCACCCAACCCTATATTGACGCATGGTGGCCAGGCGGACACATCATCGGTTACGAGCACACCTTCATCAATGCCTTTGCCGACTTTATCAAAGCAATTGTGAACGGCAAGAGCGTACAGCCTACCTTTGAAGATGGCCTGCGCAATCAGATTGTCCTGCAGGCCGTGGAGGACAGTGCGAAATCGGGCAAGTGGGTGAAGATTAAAAAATAGTCTTCAATCCGTATCAATATGGAGAATTCCCCCTACCTGAAACAGTTCAAGCGTTGCGGGTCGAACGTTCGTATTCACCCGTCCGCATACATTGAGCATCCCGAATGTATTGAGGTCGGCGACAATGTGACCATTCATGCGGGTTTCCATCTATTTGGGAAACTGAAGAGCGCGAGCATTGGTTCTGGTGTGACATTCTATCCGAACTGCACGTTCAACAAATCCTGCGGGCATCTCCGCATTGATGACCATGTGGAATTTTACGCAGGCAATTTCATTGAAGTGGGGGCCTCTGAAACCAGCTCCATTGAGATCGGTCACCACAGCCATTTCGCTCCTTATGGTGTTCTCTACGGCTGGGGGGGTCTCAAGATCGGAGCCTACTGCAATATCGCAGCCCATGTGGTGATGGCCACCGTCGGCCATCACGATGAAATCGTAGATCAACCCATGGCCCTGACAGGAGAAAAGTCCGGGCCGATTACGCTGGGCGAGGATATCTGGGTCGCCGCCAATGTAACCCTGTGCGCCAATACCACGATTGCCAGGGGGTGTATCATTGCCGCCAATTCCGTCTTGACTCAAGATGCCACCGAACCGATGTCGGTCTACGCAGGTGTACCCGCCAGGTTCCTCCGTCCACGGGGTTGAGTCGTGATCTGCCACAAACACAGCCCGGCAGACCCACTCATGATTATCGCAGGAGCCATTCGTTCAACTCCTCTGCCAGCAGATTGTTGCCCGGATGCGGAGGCGCCAGGTGTTGGCGAAAGCTTTCTGCCAGTTCGGCCCCAAACAAGCCTCCTACGGTTCTAGCCTGCGTTTCATTAGTGATCAAATACTGGTCGATCCCGTGATGGGAGCGCAGCCAGCTTCGTTGGCTGTCATGGCACTCCAGCGCCCGTTGCCGTTGCTCAAATACATCGGCAATGTCTATGGCGAAATCCCCCCGAATCGTCCTGCCGTATTTGTCGACAACCCCCATCGCATCCGCGTAATACAGATGGGGAACCGGCTTGGACAAGGGGGGCTCACCAGAGTCCAATAAGGGAATCCCCGCACAAAAAGCGGCCATTCTTGTCAGCCGCGAAGTCTCCTCATGGTCCAGCATGTAACAGTCCGGTGAATGTGTAATCACCAAATCTGGCTTCACCCGGCGCAGGACATTGACCACCTTCAATAAATTCTCTGGATTATAGTACACCTGCACATCATCCAATCCGGCGTGCAGATAACCCTTTGCACCCAATGTCCGGGCGCCTGCGGCCGCCTCTTGCATGCGCGTTGCACGTATGCTTTCGCGGCTTCCGGACACCGCTCCTAGGTCGCCCCCACAGGTCGTGGACAACCAGACTTCCCAGCCGGCCCGCGCCAGGCGAATGAGAGTACCCGCACACAAGAATTCGACATCATCTGGATGCGCAACAACCGCCAGGGCTACCTTGGGATTAGAAAGGGTTCTGGATTGAGACATGCAATTACCCTGCACCAAAATTTCTGAACAAATCAAGGGTAAACCCCGGCCTGCAGACTATTTCCCGATGCTTAATCCTCCGTCAATAATGACGGAGGATCCGGTGACAAATGCAGATTCATCCGATGCCAGATAGAGGGCAAGCGCCGCGATTTCTTCCGGTCTGCCCATGCGTCCAATCTCCTGACTGTCCGACATCTCGCGATAGGCCTGCACCGGATCCGGATACTGCTGGATGCGCTGTTGTACAAAGGGTGTTTCCACCCGCCCAGGACAGATGCAGTTGCAACGAATACCCTGACGCGCATGGTCCAGCGCAATCGATTTGGTCAGTCCGACCACCGCAAATTTAGTCGTATTGTAGGCCAGGCGGTCACGTAAACCGACGATGCCCCCAATGGAGGCCAGATTCAGAATATTGCCCTTTCCCTTTTCCAGAAAATGCGGAAGCCATACTTTACAGCCGTTGAAGACACCACGCACGTTCACTGCATAGAGTCGATCCAGATCTTCCGGAGTCGTTTCCAGAAGAGTACCCACATGGCCGATGCCGGCATTGTTCACCAGGATATCCAATGAGAATCCCAGTTCCAACAATACTGTTTGCGCTTGCTGCCAGGAACTGATTTGCGCCACGTCCAATGCGACGAATACGGAGCCACCCGCATGCTTGTCCAATGCGGCAACGGCCTGTCGGCCCGCCTCCTCATCCCGGTCCGCCACGACCACGTGAGCGCCCGCCTGACCCAGGGTATCGGCAATCGCAAAGCCGATCCCCGACGCTCCTCCCGTCACCATCACACGCTTACCTTTTAATGAAAACATCTTATCCTCAAGTAAAAGCAGAATCGATTAAATCATCGGCACTTGTCCAACAATCTCCAGATTATAGCCGTCCAGCCCCACCACTTTGCGCGGATGACTGGATAGCAATCGGATTTTCTTCAATCCCAAGGCGGAAAGAATCTGCGCCCCTGTGCCATAAGCGCGAAATGCGGGAGACATACCTGATGCATCCTGTACAATATGGGAATTGCTACCCATCCAACCATCATCAGGTTGTGACATATAAAGGAATACGCCCCCTTCCCTGGCAATTTTTTCCAGAGCCACTGACAAGGATCGATCCGCCTTTGTCCGATTACCACCAAACAAGTCACGCGGTAAATCCTGACTGTGCACACGCACCAGTGTCGTTTTTTCATTCAGATCCCCTCGAATCAATGCGTAGTGGCAACGTCCTTCCAGCACATCGCGGAACACTTTCATCTGGAAGGTTCCCCACTGTGTATTCAAAGGTTCCTCATGGACACACTCCACCAAGGTTTCGCGCCGCAACCTGTATTGAATCAGTGACGCAATCGATACCAGTTTCAGACCATGCTTCTTCTTAAACTCAGCCAACTCAGGCAAGCGGGCCATGGTGCCATCCTCATTGAGGATTTCACAAATCACACCAACTGGAGCCAATCCTGCCAATGAAGCCAAATCCACCGCGGCCTCCGTATGTCCCGCCCGCTGTAACACACCTCCTGCTCTGGCGCGCAGTGGAAACACATGCCCCGGCTGTACCAACTGTTCGGGGCGCGTCTCAGGATCAGCCAACAACGCTATGGTACTGGCGCGGTCAAAAGCACTGATCCCGGTGGTAATCCCGTGGGCGGCATCCACAGAAACGGAGAAATCCGTTTTCATGCTTTCGCGGTTGTGGACCACCATCGGTTGAATCCCCATATTCAAGAGCTGATTGGGCAACATCGGCACACAGATCAATCCGCGTCCTTCACGGATCATCGTGTTGATCGCCTGCGGGGTTACCTTGCAGGCAGCCATAATCAGATCTCCTTCGTTTTCCCGATTTTCATCATCGGTCACAATGACCATTTCACCGCGCGCAATTGCCGCTACCGCCTCTTCAATCGGATCAAATGGTGCTTCGGGTATGCTCATTGTGTAATGAAACTCCTTGTCATGTCAGGGTTACCGTGCTTCTTGATCCACACCAACCGCCTGCACCTGCTCCCACAACTGACGCCTCAACTCATCCAACCCGACCTCGGTATCGCAGGATATCTGCACAGGCTTCCAGCGAATCTTCTTCTCGAACTGTTTCAAATTCCCCGCTGCCGCTTCCAGGTCCATTTTATTGGCAACCAGTATAAACGGCTTTTCCAACAAGGCCGGATCATAACGTTCCAGCTCCTTGCGCAGGTGTCGGTAATCCTCCCACGGCTCACGGTTATCGACGCCTGCCATATCCACCAGAAACACCAACAATCGACAGCGCTCAATATGGCGCAGAAACCGATGTCCCAACCCTTTATTGTCGCTGGCGCCTTCAATCAATCCTGGAATATCCGCAATTCGAATACGTTGATAGGTTTCAGGATGTTCCATCACCCCTACATTCGGATGCAATGTAGTGAATGGGTAAGAAGCCGCCTTCGGCCGCGCATTGGTCAACTTGCGAATCAATGAAGACTTCCCTGCATTGGGGAAACCAACGAGCCCCACCTCTGCAATCGTTTTAAGGACCAACCTGACCCGCTTTTTCTCCCCGGGCAGCCCGGGGTTGTAGTTGCGCGGAGTCTGATTTACAGAGGATTTGAAACGCTTGTTCCCCCAACCTCCGTTGCCGCCACGGCACAAAACGGTCTCTTCTCCATGGTGCAATACCTCCGCAACCTTGAACCCCGATTCCACATCCCACACCTCCGTTCCCAATGGCAAAAGCACACGGTAATCCTTGCCATTGCGGCCGTATTGATCCGCACCACGCCCTGGCTCGCCATTCTCTGCAATTCGTCGCGGATTGTAGCGAAAATCTGACAAATCCGTCGTATTCTCATCGCCCACCAACACAATGTGGCCACCGTTTCCCCCGTCTCCTCCATTCGGACCTCCCTTCGGTATATACTTTTCCCGACGAAAGCTGACACAGCCATCACCACCATTTCCCGCCTCCAACTCGACTTCCGTTTCGTCAATAAACATACCGTTATCGTTAAACCGTTCAACATGGCAGGTTCTCCATGCCTTGGCAAGTACGCTCGGTAAATGGGTACTGGTACATTTTACCTGTTGCAGTGTTGGCAAAAGTTTTACTCACCACAAAGATCGTAAAGAATCACAAATTCGTCTTAAAATAACAATAAGTATACCAACATATGGAAACTGTTTTTTAGGCGTGCTATATCACAATAAAAACATATACTTATTTATTGAACCAGTAAATCTTATGAATAAACCTGTCTCTATCGTATTGTTAGTCGTCGGTGTAATTCTGCTGATTTTGGGAATCAATGCCGAAGATTCGTTCGCATCCAGCATATCCAAGCTATGGGACGGCACCCCTACCAACCGTGCAGTCTGGTTGTTGGTTGGCGGCGCCATTCTGGCAATTCTAGGGTTAGTTGGCGTGCTTCGCAAACCACGCAGCGAATAAGCCGTTTCCTTTTCTGATTGTCGCTGGCAATAGCGCAATCACAGTCCATAGGGCACAGACGCCGACAAACCAATCTCCGTGTCGGACATAGAATGTTTGCCGGTTCACCCATTGCCAGTCTCTGTCTATTGTTAACTCTCCCACTCCCCTGAAATAGATGGTTCCATTTTGCTGTAGCGGAGAATCCCGCAAGACCCCGTATTCATCAAACCAGCCGCTCCATCCTCCATTGCCCGCCCGTATGACGGGTCTACGTGTTTCCACGGCGCGCAAAGCGGAATGAACCGCGTGCTGGTAAGCGCCCGCCTCTTCTCCGTACCAGGCGTTATTCGTCGCCACAAAAAAGAAATCCGCTCCCTCTTTGGCCGAATTGCGCGCCAGATAGGAAAACACATCTTCGTAACAGACCAGAATACCCGCCTGATAAGTATTGCCTTTTATCGTGATCGGGATTGGCTGATCACTCTTGCCGTGTGCGAATTCAAGAGGGAGGAACGCCTGCACCAAAGGCAGTCCCTTGCCAAACGGAACATATTCACCAAATGGAACCAGTTTCCGTTTTCGATACTGATTCGAAGAGAGCCCCGTAACAGGTTCGACCAGTACGGCTCCCGTGTAGTAGCGATCTTCCTCCTCCGTAACCGCCCCTGTAAGAATAGGAGTTTCCAATTCATTCGCGATGGCTTCGAGGTATTCCCGTAAACCGAAAGAATCCAGGGGAAATGGCAATACCGCCTCAGGCATCAGGACCAGATCAAGCGGACGCTCCTTCAAGCGCATGCTCTCTTGCCATACGATCCTGCTGTTATCCACGATTGCCGACGCATCCCATCGCAACAATGCGGGGATGTACGGTTGCACAACACCCACCGTCAACCAAGGTTCACGCTGCTGGGTTCGGATTTCGCGCTGGTAAAAGAAAAACGGAATGGCAAACGTCAGAACAAGCGCGAACAGGATCTCTGGATGCAGACGCCACTTGCCAGTTTCACGAGTGTGATTCCACTGCAACAGATAGCTGCCTATCGCAACATTGAAAAAATACAGGACAAACGACAATCCCCAGCTCCCACTGAATTCAAGCACTTGCAGCAGCGCAGGGCGGTTCCATTGACTTGCGGCCAGCGGCAACCAGGGAAACCCTGTCATCACAATACCGCGCAAATACTCAACCAATACCGCGATCGCGGCAGCAGTAGCTAACCAGAACAGGCGTATCGGAAAAACAGAGAAACGGCAGCGCCGAATAATCAAGGCTCCTGCAATGGGAAACAAACTCCAGAAAACAGCCAATATCGCCGTCAATCCCAGCATCCCCCCCCATGTCACATGCCGCAACCAGATCAACAGCGCGATCCAGACCGCCCAACCGATAACCCATACGGGAATGACTCGTCTCCAACTCCAGTTGCCACGCTGTAACCACAGGATCAACGGCACCGCATAGAGATATCCACCTTCGGCCAATGTAAACGGAGGAAATGCCAGAACAAACAACAGGCCTGACAATATTGCCACCGCGGTAACAGGCAAATAGCGGAGGAAGGAAGGATTCATGTACATTTTTTCTTCAGAAAACAGCGTATTTTAAAAATCGGTTCTTGCACCAGAAAGAAAATGTCTATTGTATGAACCACTTTCGGGCACCCGTAGCTCA
>CAZYDZ010000086.1:0-9612 GCA_964646535.1 uncultured Opitutaceae bacterium | reverse complement strand
ACATCAGCCGCAAAACCCAGGACGGAATTACCATTCTCTCCATCAAGGATTTTATCCAACAACTTTGGGCAGGAGAATTGTTCTAAAGGACCATTTTCGGGGCCATTCCGACCGGGTCGCGGCGTGAAGCCGCTCCTACAATGTAAGAAAGCGACCGCGCAACATCAAGTGCGGGTCGATCGACATGGTGTTTCCAAAACACTCGGCCAGTAGCGTGGCTTTGCCCTGAATATCGGATACCGCCTCTTCGGCTGTTACAACGAAAGGAATCCTGCGGCTCGTAAATCAGACAACAGGAGTTTTGAGCACCGCTGCGATCCCCTGCCCTCCACCCACGCACAATGTGGCCAACCCTCTCGTGATTTCACCCGTTGCAATTCGCCGGGCCAGGTGTACCGCCAGACGTGCCCCGCTGGCGCCAACCGGATGTCCCATGGAAATCCCACCACCATTCGGATTCAACCGCGGATCATTCGGTGCGATCTCCAGTTGCTGGACGCAGGCCAGCGTTTGAGCGGCGAACGCTTCATTGATCTCAATCACGTCCAATTCGTTTAGCTTCAACCCGTGGGTCTGACACAGTTTGCGAGTGGCAAATACCGGCCCCAGACCCATGGTTTTCGGATCACAACCCGTGGAGGTGTAAACTTCGACTTCAGCCAGCGGTTGCCAGCCATGTTTCCGCAACGTCTTGCCGTCGCACACAACCAACATGGCCGCTGCGTCATTGATGCCGCTGGCATTGCCCGCCGTGATCGTGGTGCCTTCTCCCAACACCGTTTTCAAGCTGCTTAGTTTTTCCACCGTGGTATCGGCGCGCGGGTGCTCATCCCGCTCCAGTCCACCCATTGGAACTACCTCTCCGTCAAACGCTCCCCGCCCCCAGGCAGCGACGGCCCCTTGGTGGCTCCGCAAGGCAAACTCGTCCTGTTGTTCGCGTGAAATCCCACACTGTTTCGCCAGGCGCTCCGCCGTATGCGTCATGGTTTCCCCAATGAGAGGATCGCTCAACCCGAGCAACAGGGAGTCCTCTAACACCGCATTATTCAGACGGAACCCATGCCTTGCACCGTTTACGAAATGCGGCGCGTTGCTCATCGACTCCGTTCCCCCGCACAACACCACCGACGCATGGCCAAGGCGAATTGCATCACAGGCCAGCGTCAGCGCGTGCAAACCCGATGCACAGACCATGTTGACCGTGTAGGCGGGACTCTCCTGACGCACTCCCGTCTTCAACGAAATCTGCCGTGCCACATTACACAACGGTGGCAACACATTGCCCACGATAGTCAGGTCCACTTTGTCTGTTCCGATCTCCTGTAGCACCGCCGAAGCCGCGTGCACTCCGAGATCCAGCGCGCTGTATCCTGACAACTTCCCGAGGAACCGTCCCTGCGGGGTTCTTTTTGCCTCAACGATATAGATGGAGTGATTACTCATAAATTCCTTTTCCTGTCTTCTGACCCAAAGTCGAAAACAGGTCAAACGCAGAACCAAGAATTCTCTCGCCTAACCTGCTACCGCGTCCAACACACAAAGACCTCTTGGTGCCCACCTCGACCCAACGCAGGCCACCCGGCGTTCGAGTCGGCGGCGGGGATACGAGTCTCACACAAATCCTTTATCTCCGCAATCTGTGATTTCTCAAGGCCACCGCCCGGGGTATGCCACTCTCCCCCGAGGTAGAATTACGACCTATCGTAACCCGATTCACGGTTCAAGATCTGACCCGTTTTGGTTAGAGATTTTTTTCATTGCTACGATCAGAGCGAAGCTGAGCAGCATCAGCAGAAACCAGGAGATCCATTTTTCGGGGCCGACCCATTTCCATTGCTGGTGTTGGTGGGGATAAAGCCAGACTCCTGCGATCGTTCCTGCATTTTCCGCCAGCCAGACGAAGAATGAGGCGAGGAACTGAGAGAGCAGAACCGGCATCCGACACTCCTTCTGATTGCAACGGAAATAAACCCACGAGCGACGAAAGATCCACAGGTTGACCAACAGCAGCAGATAGCGCATGTCCCACCAGAAGTGATGGAGAATGAAGTTGGCATAAATGGCGAATCCCAGAATCAGCACGCCCCAGACGGGAGGCTCGGGTTCGTAACGCATGTGGAAGATACGCCACACACGCGCGATATAGCTGCCGACAGCCGAATACATGAAGCCTGTGAATAACGGGACATTGCCAATACGAAAAAACGAGGTTTCAGGATATACCCAAGAACCAATTGCGTTGGAGGTCTTGAACAACTCCATTCCTGTTGCGACCAAGTGAAACACCAGAATCACCAGAAACTCGTTGCGACTTTCCCAGCGCATACACAACAGGAAAACCTGAAAGCCAACTGCCAAAAGGAACAGAAAATCGTAACGCGCGAGCCCCTCCAACGGGTAATACCATTTGGTCAACAAAAACCAGAACAGTAGCCACCCTCCAAACAGGCTCGCACAGGCCTGCTTCCACCCGAACCACCAGAACTCTCGCAAGGCGCCATGGATACCAGGTTTCATCTCTCCAGGCGCAAGGGTTCAGGCAGAGGACTGCCGGTACCCACCAGATGTGGGGTGGCTTCCCATTGTTCCTTGTTGCCAGCGATGCGGGGTAGTAGTCGGCGAATCCCTTCGGCAACATTGCGATCGCCCCATTCGGTCTGACGAAGGCGGTTCTTTTCCGCATGGGGATGGAATATCCAGGAAAATGCGAGCGCATGATCGACACGGTCCGTGACAGTGTCCCATTTGCGGGATTCACCGAAACGCAGATCGCCAATCCAGAGGCCTTGCGCATGAGGACGGGCCACCCACCAGCCTTCTGAGAACCAATTGACGGTCTGGATTTCACGGGTGTCGGCAAAGGGCGTTAAGGCTTCACGACCACGGGGAAAAACCACCCATTCAATCGGCGTGGAGGCAGATTCAAAGATCGAGCGATAGCCCACCCATAGTTCGTCCCCGCAATCAACCACCGCACGCCACAGGAAAATATTCAGAGGGGATGGCGCTTCCATCCGACGATGGTACGATATCCCACGTTGCTGGAGGTCGGCTTCGAATTGTGCGGAAACACTCAGTTTCGCAACCAGACTGAGACAGACGTATGCAGAACTGATTCCGAGGCCCCAGCCGCACAGACGACGACGCATAGCCTGTTGCTCTGGCCTGCGCAGAAAAGCCAGCCAAACCAGCGAGAGCAACAGTGGCCCCGTATAAAAAGGATCCATGATGAACAAATTGTTGAAACCTACTCGGTAATCCGAAAAGGGCCAAAAGAGAGTCGTCCCATAGACCGTGAAGCAATCAATCAGGATATGCGTAATCCAAACCCAGAACACAAAACACCCTGCGCGGAGCCTGGAGACGTTGTCCTTTTTCCACCATCTGGCCAGCAGCGGCGCCAGAACAACGGAAGCGATCAGCACCACCAATAACGAGTGGCTGGCCCCGCGATGATGCACCAGCCGTCCCACTGTGTCTAGAAACGGGAAAAACAAAATATCCAGATCTGGCAAAGTACCGAAAATCGCCCCCCACAACAAAGCCCGATTGCCCAGACGTTTGCCCAATACTGCCTCTCCTACTGCCGCTCCCAATGCTGCCTGTGTGATTGAATCCATACTATCCTTACATCATTCCTGAACACCCTAGTGAACAGACAACAGAAGAAGCGACTCCCAATTCCTTCCCTGCATCTCCCAGCGCCCATAACAGTGATTATATTTTCACTATTTTATTGAAAGGCAGTTTATTCGTGTGACAATAAATGGCATGTCCGTGCGTTTCCTATTCGTCGATTTGGATTCTTATTTTGCTTCCTGCGAACAGGAACTGAATCCTCATCTGCGCGGCAAACCAGTGGCCGTGGTTCCAACGATGGCGGATACGACCTGCTGCATCGCCGCCAGCTATGAAGCAAAGACGTTTGGAGTAAAAACAGGCACGCTGGTACGCGAAGCGCGTCTCAGGTGTCCGAACATACGTTTTGTCGAAGGGAACCATAAACAGTATGTGCGTATCCACCATCAGGTCATTGCAGCAGTGGAAAAGTGTATTCCTGTTACAGCAGTCAAATCCATTGACGAAATGTACGCCGAACTGCCCCCCAACTGGAGAAATGAAGAGAAGGCCCGACAGGTGGCCCAACAAATCAGCCATACCATTGCCGAGGAGGTGGGACAATACATCGGTTGCTCCATTGGGATCGGCCCCAATGTATTCGTCAGCAAAATGGGCAGTGGTATGCGCAAACCACGCGGTTTGGTTGTCATCCGCCAACAGGAACTGCCACAGGCATTCTTTCACTTGCAATTAAGGGATATCCACGGCATTGGATTCCACATGGAACAGCGGTTACACCGTTCTGGGATTCACACAGTGGAAACGTTGTGCACAGCCAGCCGCGATACGTTGATTCGCCTATGGAGCGGTATTGAAGGGGACCGGCTCTATCGGGAACTACGCGGAGAAATTGTGGAACGGACGGAGACGGTACGACGACAGGTAGGTCATTCACACGTCCTGCCTCCTGTACAACGCAATTCAAAGAATGCATTCGATGTCCTGCACCGCCTCACCCAAAAAGCAGCCACACGATTGCGGGCCATGGGCTATTACTGCGGCAAGATTCAAATCGGCGCACGCTTGGAAAACAGTGTTTCATGGGAAAAGGAAGCTACCTTTTTTGAAACCTGCCAGACTCCCGTTCTGTTGCATCATCTAAGATCACTATGGCTTCACTTTCCACATCACCACACACCAAAGAAAGTATGGGTGGTACTCAGCAATCTACTCTCAGCAGGACAATACTCACCCTCCTTGTTTTCACAACAGCAGGATCAGCGCAACGAACACCTGGCTCGCACCATGGACTTGCTGAATCAACGCATGGGTTCACACACAGTTTATTACGCAGGCAGTCATGAAGCCCCAAAAACCATTCCCCTGCGAATTGCCTTCACCCACATCCCCAATCTGGATGTGGAAGAATAATATTTTTATTCTACTTCTTCCACCGATAGCGCCGCCAAGTGGCTCCCACCAATGCGAGACCAGCGAGTAGAGCTACGATGGAGGGTTCCGGAATGGCCTGTACTTGCAATGCCACAGCGATGACTCCATCACCGAGATCATAGTCGTAGTGAATCATGAATTCGTATAAATAAGTATTTTGGTACAAGAGTGAGAACTCATTGCCATTGTCCCCCGTAAATGCGTGGCCATTGACGGTTAGAAACTCACCATTGATTACACCATCTGTAGTCAATAAAATGATCCACTCATTCAATACGGGCGCATAATCCAGCACCAGTGATAAGTCACCGGCAAGGGAGACATATGCATCTGCCTCAGAGAACATCACCGACAGAGATTCCTTCGCATCGGCACCAAGGATCATGTGATAGGTTGCGCCCGATTCCAATAAAAGTTGGCCGTGAATACTCAAAGCCTTGTCTTCGTGATTGCTGGCATCGATCGTCCCACCATAGAAGATTCTTACCGTTGCGTAATTAGTGCCTAGATTGGCATTACTACCAGTCCATCCCCAATAAATTCCACCACCGATTTGTCCATTACCCGCCAAGGTTCCGTCCGTGACTTCCACGTACTGGGCCGTGTTTGCTCCCAGACTATTGATCTCCAGACGTCCACTGGCTACATAATATCCTCCCGCAATCGTATATCCTTTGGGTAGTTCAGGATTGTTTGAATCCCCTACAACACCCTCTCCTGTCAATCGAACCGTCCCTGGTCCTGTAACAGAAAAAGTGGATCCTTGATAGCTTCCCGCAGGCACCCCCAAGTGCCCGGATATCGTCAACACACCCTCCGTACTGAGCTGATAAACACGCAACGATCCAGACACTGCACTAAAATAAGAGGTGTTAATCGCATAGTCTCCCACACCAGGCTCCATCAGGAGCGCACCGGTAACATTCAATACTGAATCTGCACTGGCAGAGCTTAATGCTCCCGCTCCCTTGATGCTCAAAGAATAGACCGGTATCCAATCCGATGCCAACTCCAGAGACCCTGTCACTTGATAGTTATCAAAACTACTGCTGCCACTGACAGGCAGTGCCGAATACCCAGTATAGCGCACAATCGAGTTGTTGTCTCCGATGGTCGCAAAACCCGTTCCCTCATTGTCCGTTACCAAGGCAATACGAATAATTCCGTTGGCATAGGGTGAAGGACTCAGATCCGAGAAAGTAACCGTACTGTTTCCCGAACTGAGATCGAAGTGTAAACTGGCCGCCTCCCTGGCCGGATAAGAAGTTCCTGGAGTCGCCGAATGTCCTGCCTCCCAATTAGCAAAACTCAGGGTAGTTCCTTCTCCTCCGTTACTGTCCACGGTAATCCAATGAGCACGATTTGCCGAAAGAGTCCCCAAGATTGCCAGATTCACGGTCGTTTCACCCGTATCGCTGCCGATGATTTTCAGATTACCATTGGAATGATTGTTAATGGACAATACGATACCGGAATTACTGGCAAAATTCGGCGAGGATGCATCCATTACTAACGTACCATCCAACACCCACCAATCGAAGGTTTTCACACCGAGCGGATTCTCAGGATCCGGTTCCTCCATCACGGTACTCCCACCCACCACCAAGTTACCAGAGCCTAGTTTGAGCAGAGTAAAAGAATTGGTTCCAGTATCCGCCTCTACACTACCAGACCACCTAATTCCAGAGGCCCCGGTATCGAAGGTCATAAACCATGTTTGCGTGGTAAAATAGAAATTATTCTCAATCACTTGCTGGTACGCACTAAGATTCTGGATGATATTCTTAGTCGCGTTATCCCCAAATGCGCCATTCATCCACAGAGAATCTCCGTACAAAGTATAAGAGGCGCCAGCATCCGCACCAAAAACAATGTTGCGCAACTGCCACGGACTAGCGATGTCATTGTAAGCGGTATACTGATTCGCTTCACCAAAGTACAAAATCTCTCCACCGTCATTGACCGGAACAAACGAACCATCCCAGTTGGCGGCATTGTTCATGCTATCGTCCCCAAAAAAACCCCCACTCCATACACTGGATGGCGGGGGCAAAACCTGGGTGTGAAAAACCAGGGCGCAACCACATCTGGAGGAACGTGCTCTACAGCTGCATCAGGCTGTAAAAGAGAAGTTGACAACGAAAAGTGGGTATTTCGACATAAGAGAAAAAACGGACATAAAGACCTACCTGTCACTACAGTCCCTATTTATTAACTGGCTAGGCGTGTGGATGGACGAGCTAAGAGAAGCTGGCAAGGACTGGCACTACGTCAAGGAAGTAGATGAACGCATCCTCAACGCTGTCACCTATCTGGAAACGGTCTCTTTTGAGAAGCCCGTGAACGTTGTCGAAATGGCTAATTCACAAGGAATCCACGTGCGTCATCTCAGCCGCCTGTTTCACCGCGAATATGGTCAGGGTCCCAAAGCCTACCAGACGCAACACAAGCTGAAAAAGGCGATTCGGGAACTAAAAACCACCCAGGATAAAATCAAGGAGATTGCCACCCGTTTCGGCTACAGTCCGCCTGCCTTCAGTTTCTGGCTGAAAAAGAAAACCGGGAAAACCCCAACACAAATTCGACAGGAACTGTGGGATGGGGATGGTTAGCCACTCCACAGAACACCCCTCAACTTTGTACTCGTCTCAAATCGAGTACGAATATAGGTTACCTTCTTTAACAACATTATTCTGATCACACATCCGTTTTCATGTCTTTTTATCAGGAAATTCCCTCATCAGAAATCCCCTCCTGGTGGTCACAACAATTCCCTCAACATCCGGCAGCATCCTATCCTGAGCGCTCCCACCAAGACCTGATGAACTGGAAAATGGAGCTGCACGATGCTCCCTTGTTTGAATGGGTGTATCGCTCCCGTCAACCGCGTCGACACCTGGAATTCGGCACTTGGCAGGGATATGGCACGCGACTCTGCCTGCAATCATGCGACGCCACCGTCTGGACGCTGAATCTGTGGGAAGGAGAATCCAAAGAGGATGGTAGTTGGGCCTATGGTGAATCTTTCAAGGATTCTCCCATTAAAAACAGTCTGGCGACCACAGAAACCTTCACCACGAATCAGGGAGATGTTACCTACTTCCGAACAGATGCCCTTGGTTTTGTCGGACGTTTCTATCGCGAGGCCGGCATGGGACACCGGGTCAATCAAGTCTATTGCGACACACGCTTCTGGGATAACTCCAACTACCCGTCTGATTTTTTTGACAGCGTACTGATTGACGGCGGGCATACGCCTGAAATCGTCATCAGCGATACGCGCAAGGCATTACAGGTAACAGGGACTGGGGCCGTTGTCATGTGGCATGATTTCTGTCCTCTGCCAGAGGTGCGAGCAGCCTTTGACACACCCGCTGGCGTCTACACGGGACTCTCGCAAATTCAGGATGAACTGACCGAAAACTTTTCCTCCCTGATCTGGATCAAACCAAGCTGGATACTCCTCGGAATCCGCAGGTAAACAGCAAGCGCACAGGACAGGTCGACTTCCCGATCCTCGTCATGGTTTCCTCCTGTTTTAATCCGAGGGAAATATCCAATTCCACACAAGCCTCCATTGCGAACCTGTTTTCTGCAGACTGGATTTGATTTTTCCAGCAGACTGGCGTAGGGAATAGTCTTTATGAACACAGTACATGCATTAGACCTGACCCAACGTCCTCCACGCAGCCCACGCGTCCGTCTTGGTGGCTATGTGATCCTGCCACGCATGCTGGATAAAGGGCGCGCCTTGCTGAACGGTAAAAATGGCCTCTATAACTACGCCTGCCCTCTCGATCAGCACTTCCTCAACTTTAGCGGTATCAACCCTGACCAGTTGAAAGAACAATTGGCTGCTGGCAAAAGCGACGGTGAAATCCTGGAATGGATCCGCGCACAGACTCAACAAACGCCATGGGAGATTGCCCAATGGTCTGCCTGGCATGAACAGCGTTCGCCAGGGGATGTCGAGTCAATCAAGATATTCAAAAAATTGCTGGAAGCCGTCAGCACAGAGCGCGATGACATTTCCACATGGTTTGATTTGCTGGATCTCGACGACTATGTCTCCTACGGCTTCAAGCCGTAATCCGCTACAGCGTCTGCAGGGCTTTTCCCATCCGTTGCAAACCTTCCTGCAGACGGGAATACGGACATCCAAAGTTTAAGCGGACATACCCGTCTCCATTGAAGAAGCGGCCGTTGGAAAGCCCGACTCCATGTTGCTCAAAAAATGTGGCGGGATCATTCAGTCCCAATGCGCGAACATCCAGCCATGCCAGATAGGTAGCCTGCATCGGATGTAGCCTGATCGACGGGAATTTTTCTGCAAAAAAACGGTACAGCACATCCCGATTACGGCGCAGGTAAGGAATCAACTGCCTGCGCCACGGCTCGCCATGACGATAAGCCGCCTCACAGGCGGCATAGCCGAATAAGTTCACCTCCGTAACGATCCCGCGCGCAGCCAGTTGGAATGTTTGCCGTATGCGTGCATTCGGGACAATGGCAAACGCACATGCAAGCCCTGGCAAATTATATGTTTTACTGGGGGCCATGAGAGTCAACGTGCGCTCCGCCAGCTCTGCGGATACCGTG
>CAZYDZ010000085.1:0-9754 GCA_964646535.1 uncultured Opitutaceae bacterium | reverse complement strand
CAGGGCTGATCGCCTGCCCTGGCTTAATTGATATCCACGTCCATTTCCGCGACCCTGGGCAAACGCACAAGGAATCCATCGAAACAGGCTCCTGGGCAGCCGCAGCGGGTGGATTCACCACGGTGATCTGCATGCCCAACACCAACCCCGTGTGCGACAATGCGGGGACAATCCAATACATTCTGGATACAGTGTTGCGCGATGCCGTAGTGCGTATTTTACCCACGGGCACCATCACCACCGGCATGAAGGGCGAGCAGCTATCCCCAGCGGGATCCCTCAAACGAACGGGTGTCGTTGCCCTGACTGACGACGGCAAGTGCGTACAAAACAACGAACTGATGCGCCGTGCGCTCGAATACGCGCACATGCTCGACCTGCCTGTCATGGATCACTGTCAGGATTACGCCCTGACCGAAGGAGCCGTCATGAATGAAGGCGATGTCTCGCTGAGGCTTGGACTAAAGGGATGGCCTGCTGCTGCCGAAGACCTGATTGTCTCCCGCAATGTCATTCTTGCCACTTATACTGGAGCCCATGTTCACATGCAGCACATCAGCTCCGCACAATCCGTAGACATCATCCGTCGCGCCAAACAGCGTGGCGTGCCCGTTACCGCGGAAGCGACACCACACCATATCGCGCTTACTGATGAGTGCCTGTCCACCTACAACACGAATTTCAAAATGAATCCGCCGCTGCGTACGGAAGCGGATCGGCAAGCCTTGATTGACGGGCTGCTGGACGGCACACTGGATTGTGTGGCAACGGATCACGCTCCTCACACTAACTACGAAAAGGACTGTGAAATCGACTATGCCCCTTTCGGCACTATCGGACTTGAAACCTGCCTGGCGGTCACGCTCGAAGCACTGGTACATTCAGGGCAATGTTCACTGATGGAGGCCCTCGCCCTGCTGACCTGCAAACCTGCCAGGCTCATGAAACTGCCTGGTGGCACGCTCGAAATCGGCAAAGCCGCCGATATTACCCTGTTTGATCCAAACGAGACCTGGACTCTCGATCAGCACACTATCTTCAGTCGCTCTTCCAACAGCCCGTGGCTGGGTAAAACACTGACTGGCCGGGTCAAGGCCACATTGGTGCAAGGACAGGTGGTTTTCCACAATGGGAAAATCACGGGGAAACCTGATTTGACCTGAAATGGCTATTACCAGCACCACCTACTTCGCGGGCTTATTCATACTGGGTGGCTGTTTAATGCTGATCCGACAGAACTGGTTTCTCTGGTTGCCTGGCAGTAGGCAACAGCGGACTGGCCCATTGGGCACGGACTCGATCGACTACACGGGATTGCTCTGGCTGACGCTTGCGTTGTACTTCCTGCTGCCCTCCGTCTGGAGTTATGTCATTCCCCATCTGGTACCGTTGAAATGGTCGGCGCGAGTGGCCACCATGATGACGCCGTTGTGCCTCTGCCTGTTATTGCTCTGGTCCTTCTACAGACCTATTCGGCAACAGGACACAGTCCATTCCTTCCCCTCCGGCAGCCTGCTTCCCCTCGGTTATCTCTGGTTTTTATTCGGATTTCTACTCTTCGTGCCGTGCCAGTTGGGCTGGATTTACTGGCTGGAAACCTTTGGGATCAAGGAAGCTCCGCAGTCCGCGCTGGTGGAGTCGTCCACCACCACCGACCCAATTACCCTGCTTTTAATTGCCGTCAGCGCAGTCATTTTGGCGCCTTTATGGGAAGAACTCTTCTTCCGCGGACTGGTCTTCCGCCTTTTTCTGCGCCGCATGGGATTTTGGAGCGCCGCTTTTCTGAGCGCATTTCTATTCTCAGTCATTCACATGCAGCTCAACGGTTTTGCGGGTTTTTGGATACTGGGAATCATTTTCGCACTGTCTTACCGAATCACAGGAACCATCTGGATTCCCATAACGATCCACGCCATACACAATTTGAATGCGTTAATAATAAGTCGCTTTTTCTCCCAGCCCACCTACGCCCCAGGGCCTGCACCCCATGACTTTATCTCCCTGTTTCAATGAATCCGTTTGCAAGTAACATTGACCAACGAATCGACGGCATGGGCGAAACCGTGTTACTGCGGAACATACTCTCCTGGATGGGTGATGCCGTTCCTCCCGCCCCGTTGGGCCCTGGAGACGATTGCGCCCGCATCCCCAAACTCTCCACACACCGAATGATCACCACGGATCCGATATGGTATCAACGCCATTTCGATGCCTCATTGCCCCCTGAAGCCGTTGGCCGCAAAGTAGTGGTACGCAACCTGAGTGATCTTGCGGCCGCAGGCGCCACACCCGAAGGAGCCTTGTTTTCACTGTTCAGTCCAACCCAGCTATCGCGCGAGTGGCTCGAACGTTGCTGTCGCTCCATTGGCGAAACATGCCTGCGTTATGGATTGAAAATCTGTGGTGGAGACATTGCCCAAATACCCTCTGATCTGGGCCTCAACCTAGCCGTATGGGGAATCACCCACTCCCCTGTACCCGGCCGCGGCAATGCCTCTCCTGGAGATACTCTGTGGGTGACGGGACAACTGGGCGGCAGCATCCTCCAGGCACACTGGCAATTTGAACCCCGCCTCGCTGAAGGCGCATGGCTCACCTCTTGTGGGGCAGTCTCTGCCATGATGGACATTTCAGACGGGCTTGCCGCTGATCTGCCACGCCTGCTCGGTTCAGATAAGGGGGCTCTGCTCAATCTGGATCAACTACCAATCCGCGAAGACGCCATCATGCTCTCGCAGATATCCCACAAGCCTGACTGGTGGCACGCCTGGAGTGACGGTGAAGACTACGAATTGCTGTTTGCCCTAAAAAAAGAGTACTCTGCAGATTCCTTTCAGCGTCAATGGCAACAGGCGTTCAAAACCAGAATAACCTGTATTGGTGAAGTTACTACACTATTGGAAAATCCCGGGCAACTCCGGTTTTCGGGAACGCGTACCCCCCCACACTGCGGTGGATACGAGCATTTTAAAAAGGCTGATTCCTGAAAAATGTCCTCCTCGACTCAAGATCCGCTGCAGTCCTGGGATTTCAGTTCGCCTCTTTCACTAACCAGCCACTCGCTGGAGAGGACATGGCAGATTGCCGAAGCCTTTGCCCGCATACTCCCGCCAGATCAAATCCTGGCATTGTCAGGAGACCTTGGGGCAGGCAAAACCGCCTTTGTCAAGGGATTGGCACGGGCATGGCATATCATGGGACCGATTACCAGCCCCACCTTCAACCTGATGAATATTCATCAGGGAAATAGACAGCTCGTGCATATTGACGCCTACCGTCTGGAGTCCGCCTATGCATGGGACTCCCTGATGGTAGAGGATTTCCTGCGATCACCCTGGTGCATTGCCATCGAATGGCCCGATAAAATACGGGGCGCATGGTCAGGCCCGACCTGGGAAATCCTCTTCGAACGAGAGCCATCCGGCAACCGACGCCTGATCTTTTTGCCTCCTGCCTGAAATCTGTGGTTGCTCAAAATACCTGATCAGAAGCCTGGGAGTTTTATCCCGTCCAACAAGCCGCCGCCTTCTTTGTCTGCATCAGGCTTTTTATCGAGCCCTTCCAACAGCTTGCCAGCTTCCTTCTTGCCCTGTTCCACACTATCCTCGATCTGTTTGGTAGCCTCCTTGACTGCTGCTTCGCCCTGTTCCTGTACAGCCTTTACCTGTTCACCAACGGCTTCCTGGAGCTTACCCGAGGCCAGATCCAGAGCCACTTTCTGGATGTGTGGTATCAGTTGATCCACCAGTGCGCTGACTACCTCAGCCGAGATTTCCGCGGCTGTCGCCCCCTGTTGAGCCACACCCAAATCCTTCAATTCCAGTGTCGGAACCGTCACAGATTGCTCCAATCCCGCTACACGCAAATTTACCTTTACTCCCTCCAGCAGGAAATGACGGATCATCAGTTTTTTTGGTTCCGATTTCTCGGCTGGCTCCGTAGCCGCAGGCTTTTCCTCTTCCGTCTTTGCCTGATCGGCTCCCGTATTCTTTTTAATATTATCCAACAATGCCTGCAGGTTGTTCTTCTTGATGTTGGCCCCTTCTGTCTCAAATAAGAACTCTGGATTCTTAATAATGATCTCGCGAATATCCACTACGTCGGACAACAGCGATTTTGGCTCAATGCCCAACTGCACCAATTTGAAACCGAGCAATGGATTGGCTGAGAAGCCCTGCGGATTGCCTACTGCAAAGTTTTCCACGGAAGCCGCTCCCCCCAGCAGGGAAAAATCGATCTTGTCCACCGTCACCGTAGTCTCCGTGTAGCGTGGACCATAGGTCTCTATCGCCGATTTGACAATTCCTCCCAGACGCGACAGCAGAACCGCCACTGCAATCATCGCAATCACAAATATAATAAGAAGGGTGATCAGTATCTTTTTCATAATACGTCGCTTATACTACGATTAGCCATACGATACAATACGGAAAACCGACTGGCCTGAATGTAACTAAGTATTCAAAATACGCTTTACGTCATTGGGTTTATACTGAACATGGTTGCTTATATGACCACTCTTTCCCCTGGGTTTCAATTTCACGATCTGGTTGGCCGCACACTGGTCATCACCGGAATCACACGCGGCATTGGGCGCGCATTGCTCCCGCTTCTATTGGAACAGGGGCTGAACATCATTGCCATCAGCAGGGGCATGGAGCGCATGCAGAAAATTCAACAGGAACTGGGAGTCAGCGAAGAGCGGTTGCGATTGTACGACTGCGACTTTGCCGATGCCATGGCAGTCAAACAAACTGCTGAGGCGATTGTGGACAGTGGACTGCGAATCGACGCCATCCTGCACAACGCCGCCATGGATAAACGGCATTGGTTTGAGAAAGCCGACGACGCATTCTGGAACAACCTGCTGCAAGTCAATCTGCTCGCTTCCATCACGCTGACACGCCACCTGCTCCCGATTCTCCGTAACAGCGACCAGGGGCGCATCATTTTCACAGGTTCCGTAATCTTTGATCTGGGTGGTGCATGCCTCACCGCATACGCTGCGTCAAAAGGCGCTATTGTTGGAGTCACCCGTTCACTGGCCCACGAATTGCAGGGCAGTGGAATTACCGTCAACTGCATTGCCCCCGGAGCCGTCGTCGTAGAAAAAGAACGTCCTGGTACCGATGCGCGACTCATTCCCTGGCAAAGTGTCCCCCTGCGCCTGGAACCGCGTGATCTGGCTGCCCCTGTCTGCATGTTACTCAGCCAATGGGGACGGGGAATCACCGCACAAACCATTACCATCGATGCAGGTATTGTTCACCCGCTCGTCACTTCCAACGTACAAGAAAATATTTAAGCCCGCCCTCCCCATCATTCCTTCGCGGTTTCACGTAACGGAAAAATCACAGTACTTTCCTGCACCCGATTCATGTCCAAACCGCATGTATATCGGGTTTTCGGGCGGCTGGCTGCCAGCGGTCCATAAATTCTGATTTACCCGCTACCCAAATCAGGACACGATTGAAAAACAGGCAATCATGCCTGTACAACGTCCTCCTGTTTACTATGAACGGCGAATTCATTCAAGACCCGGATGTCATTCTGATCGGCAGCGGCATTATGTCCGCCAACCTTGCCACATTGCTCAAGCAACTGAATCCGAACCTCTCGATTGAGGTCTACGAGGCCACGGAAAAATTGGCCCAGGAAAGCTCGCACGGATGGAACAACGCGGGCACGGGCCACGCGGGCATTTGTGAATTGAGTTATACTCCGTTTCGCAACACGGATGGCTCCGTCGATGTCAGCAAAGCCGTGGAGATATTCGATCAATTTGAGCACACCAAACAATTCTGGAGCTATGCGATCGCCTCAGGAATGATCGAACAGCCTCGTGAATTTATTCGCCCCCTGCCGCACATCAGTTTCGTACACGGGCAGGAACAGGTGGATTTCCTGAAGTCGCGCCATGCAGGTCTCGCTGCCCACCCGTTTTTTCGATCCATGCAGTATTCGACTGACCGCAGCAAGATCGCAGAGTGGGCGCCACTGCTGATGGAAGGTCGTGAAAATATCCCTGTTGCTGCCACCTGGATGGACAAGGGTACGGATGTCGATTTTGGAGTTGCTGCCCGTAAACTTCTGGGATGGCTGGCAAAACAAAAAGATTGCCACGTTTCCGCCAGCCACCGCGTCACCAACATTCGCGACCTGGGCGACAAATGGCAGGTAACGGTGAAAAACCTGAAGACCGGCGACATTTTCCATAATCGGGCAAAATTCATCTTTGTCGGCGCTGGCGGTGGCAGCCTTCCCTTGCTGCAAAAATCAGGCATCCCGCAAAGCAAGGGATTGGGCGGCTTTCCCATTGGTGGACAATGGCTGGTCTGTAAAAATCCAGATATTGTTGCACGCCATCAAGCCAAGGTCTATGGACAGGCCCTCAAGGAAGCGCCTACCATGGCCGTGCCACACCTCGATACGCGTGTATTGGACGGCGAGAAAACCCTGCTGTTTGGTCCCTTTGCCGCATGGACAACACGATTTCTTCACGGGCAGGGAAGCTGGACCGACCTGCCTGGATCCATCCGCCCGGCAAACCTTCTCACCCTGTTCAAGGTAGGTATTCGCAATTTGGATCTGGTACGCTATCTGATCCGTCAAGGCACGCAAAGCATGGAGTCCCGCATCAAGACATTGCGTATCTTCTACCCTGACGCACAAGCAAAGGATTGGCAGTTGATCGATGCCGGCATCCGTGTTCAGGCCATCAAGAAAACCGACGGGGAAGCAGGCATTGTCCATTACGGCACCGAGGTGATCACCAACTCCAATCGCACGCTGGCCGCCCTGCTCGGCGCATCTCCGGGCGCCTCCGTCTGCGTACACATTGCCCTGCAAGTGATTCAACAATGCTTCCCCCACATACTGGAACAGGGGCCAGGCAAGGATCTGCTGCGGGAAATGGTGCCCTCCTGGGTTGAAGATCTCCGTTCACCACAGAATGCCGCCCGCTTCGAAGAAATCTACCATCGCTCCAACCAGATCCTGGAGCTATGAAGCACATCTATAGGTCGTATGGGACTCATGAAGCCCATAGGATAAAAACCATCACCTTGACATGGCTGTTGTTCCACCTAGCCTCGGCTTTACTTTTAGCGGATCATTCCAATATGTCGTTTGTAGAAGTAGATGGCGCCAAGATCGCTTACAAAGTGGATGGACAGGGCTCTGGTCTGGTGCTGATTCCTGGAACGGGAGGCAATGCCGAGAATAACTGGGGACACCTGATCGAACATTTCACTCCCCATTGGAAAGTGGTGCGTCCAGAGTATTCAGGGGCTGGACACACGACAGACAAGGGAGGCCCACTCTCGATTGAGATGCTGGCAAAACAGGTCGTAGCCGCGGCGGAAGCCGCCGATGCCACGCCTTTTGATCTGGTCGGGTTTTCCCTTGGCGGCTGCATCGCGGCCTACATCGCAGCAGAGTATCCCGACAAGGTGCGCTCCGTAGTCATCCTGGCAGGATTTTCCTCCGCTGAAAACAAACGGGCCAACCTCCAGCTTTCATTATGGAAAGACCTGATCGGCAGCAATCTTCCCGCCATGGCCAAACTGGTGCTGATTAACGGCTTTAGCGATCATTTCATTGCTCAACTCAACGATTCACAGATTGAGGAGCTGCTCAAAATCATTGAAACCGACAACGACTGGCAGGGAATGCTGCGCCAGATTGATCTGGATATGACGCTGGATATACGCGACCAGGTAAAGCACATCGGAAAACCCACCCTGGTGATCGGCTGCAGCTACGATCAACTGGTCCCAGTTGACAGTGTGCGCAAACTGGCCGAAACGATCCCGGGAGCACGCTACGCGGAGCTTCCCAGCGGTCATCTCGCCATTATCGAACAGGCAGAAGAGTTCGTCCGCCTCACCCTGGAGTTTTTAAAACCCGCCCCGCAGGAGTAAACAAACCTTTTCTTACCGCATACCTGCAATCTGTGATTTCTCAATCCTGCGACTGACTCGTTTTATGCAGCATTAGGTAGCCTCTCAATGTGGAGGCAGTGCCTAAATGCAACCGTTGTGCCAGCCATGCAATGGAGGCGCCCGTTTCCGCCCGCACACGGAATGCCAGCTCTACTTTCCATGGCTGTTTCATGGGCTGAGTCTGCAAATCCACCTCGCTCATAGACAATCCTTTCAGTTCGCGCAGCGTCACCTCTTCCCATACGGATTCCCTCATCCGGCGTACTTTCAGTGCCTCCTCTCCGCGGATTTGTCGTCGGGTGTAGTAACGCTCCAACAGTTCGTGCTTCCACTGCACACCGCCAATGGCCCATCCGTTTGCCAACCGAAGCAGCCCCGCCTTCTTCCATAGGTGCGGACTTCTGCCGAGAACAATCAATCGCTCCTCATAAGCATCCCAGCCCATTGTCTTGTCGATCCAGTGCTCCTCTCCCATGCCTTGCTCCCTGATCCCCCTCGACCAACGCGAAAGACTGCTCCAGCGATATTGTCTCACCTGTTCAGGCATCACCACCTGGTTCCGAACAGGAGTCAGGTGAATATAATCCACCACGCGACGCAGCACTTCGTTGTCCTGCAATACGATCGCCTTGTAGCGATCGCGAAACAGAGGTCGACGCTCCTTCCTCAATTGATCAAATCGCGCAGATAAAGCGCTCTGCAGCCAGTGCATGCCCCCTGACAAGGTCGGTTCGATCGTCTGCAATGCGAGATGATAACAATCAGGCATCAACACATACGCGTGTACATGCCAATGATACCGCCTCACAGTATCGGTCAGGATTTTCAGGAATGCCACACCAAAATCGGGACTCTCAAACAGATTGCTCCCCTCCTGTCCCCGATTGAAAACATGGTATGTCGCCCCAGGAAACTGTACTCTCGATTTGCGTGCCATCGGACATGAAATCCCTCCTTCATTTACCACCCGCAACCACAAATAGCCCAGTGTCTCACATCATTCAAGGAGTTCTTACACAAACGAGACGGAACCATAGGCTCCATATTATCTGACATTGGTACATTTTGCGCTTCACGGCTTCGCGAGATGAATCTAATCTCTCACAAAGACGTAAAGACATAAAGATCACCAAGAAAAAGGCGAAAGGAACCGTAAGATTGTACATATTTTACAGGAACTATTTCATATTCCCGACTATTCCATGAATACATCTTCTTCATCCGCCAATGTTTCAACCCCTCCTTTTATCGGCTCTCTATGGAGTGCCTCTCATGGACATCTGCACTATGACAGGTTGCGCAGGGAAGCACTGGGTTTATCCGACCAACATGCGCTGCCGATATCCCTGCAAGACTGGCAGAAACGCGCGGAACATCTGAGGGCTTCCCTACGGAAGCATTTGCATCTGGAAACGGAAAAGTCTCCGCTCTTCATGGAAACCCATGGAGAGATTCCAATGAACGGCTATCGAGTACAAAAAATATCCTTTCTCACGGCTCCCAGTATCAGGATGACTGCGTTGCTCTATGTCCCTGATGGCGATGGCCCGTTTCCCGCGGTCCTCAATTGTCACGGACACCATTTGCAGGGCAAGCTCGCCAAAGCAGTTCAGGCAAGAGGTCATATTCTGGCACAACATGGCATTGTCACCTTGTCGGTCGATGCCGCGGGGTCGGGCGAACGCTGTGAAACAGAGCGCAACTGGGTTTATCACGGCTCTTCTCTGGGCGCCGATCTGATCCTGCACGGGGACACATTGCTCGGCTGGCAAGTCCGCGACAACATGCGTGCCATCGACCTGCTGCAATCA
>CAZYDZ010000084.1:6549-9801 GCA_964646535.1 uncultured Opitutaceae bacterium | reverse complement strand
TTATGATCCAGGAAAATCAACCACACCGCGACTCTTTGCAAAGTTTCCCCGGCAGCCGCCGGATTTACGAAACGGGTTCACGCTCGGACATCCGCGTTCCATTCCGTGAGATTTCACTCTCCCCCACCCGCTACCCCGATGGCCGCGAGGAACCCAACGAGCCTGTTCGCGTGTACGACACACTGGGGGCATGGGGCGATCCCGAATTCCAGGGAACTGTGGAGCAGGGGTTGCCCGGACTGCGTGAAGCATGGATTCGCGAGCGTAACGATGTGGCAGAATACGAAGGGCGACGCATTCAACCTGTTGACAATGGCTATCTGTCCGAAAAACAAGCGGAAGCTGCCAAACAAAAGAACCGTTCCCGTCTCGATATTTTTCCAGGTACCCGCAAAAGGCCCTTGGGGGCCAGTGCGGGGCATCCCGTCACACAGCTCTGGTATGCCCGCCAGGGCATCATCACTCCAGAAATGGAGTACATTGCCATTCGTGAAAACCTGCACCGCCACACGCTTGGCGAACAAGGCATGCACTATGGTAGCGGCCACCGTGATCAACTGACATATCAACACCCAGGCCAATCCTGGGGAGCGTCCATTCCCAAAGAGATCACCCCTGAATTTGTCCGCGATGAAGTGGCGCGAGGCCGTGCCATCATTCCAGCCAACATCAACCATACCGAGCTGGAACCGATGATCATCGGTCGCAACTTCCTGGTCAAAATCAATTCCAATATCGGCAACTCTGCCGTCGCCTCCTCTATCGAGGAAGAAGTGGAAAAGATGCGCTGGTCGATCCGCTGGGGCGCCGACACAGTAATGGATCTCTCCACTGGCAAAAACATTCACGAGACCCGCGAGTGGATTTTGCGTAATTCCCCAGTCCCCATTGGCACCGTACCGATCTATCAGGCACTGGAAAAAGTCAATGGACGCGCGGAAGAACTGACCTGGGAAATCTATCGCGACACCCTGATTGAGCAGGCGGAACAGGGGGTTGATTATTTCACCATCCACGCAGGAGTTCTGCTGCGTTTTGTCCCGTGGACAGCCCGTCGCATGACCGGGATCGTTAGCCGCGGCGGCTCCATCATGGCCAAATGGTGTCTATCTCACCACAAGGAGAACTTTCTTTACACACACTGGGATGACATCTGCGAGATCATGGCCGCCTACGATATCTCCTTCTCGATCGGCGATGGTCTGCGCCCAGGTTCAATAGCCGATGCCAACGATGCCGCCCAGTTCGGCGAGTTGGAAGTACAGGGCGACCTGACCAAACGCGCCTGGGAACATGGCGTTCAGGTGATGAATGAAGGACCTGGACACGTGCCGATGCACATGATTCAGGAAAACATGCAAAAGCAACTGGAATGGTGTCACGAGGCCCCCTTCTACACTCTCGGACCGTTAACCACCGATATCGCACCCGCCTACGACCACATCACCTCGGGTATCGGCGCCGCCATGATCGGTTGGTACGGTTGTGCGATGCTCTGCTACGTCACTCCCAAGGAACATCTCGGCCTGCCGAATAAGGACGACGTCAAGCAAGGAGTCATCACCTACAAGATCGCCGCGCACGCTGCCGACCTCGCCAAGGGACACCCAGCCGCCCAATACCGCGACAATGCTCTCTCCAAGGCTCGCTTCGAGTTCCGCTGGGAAGACCAATTTAACCTCTCCCTCGATCCGGAAACCGCACGCGAATACCACGACGAAACCTTACCACAGGAGGGCGCCAAACACGCCCATTTCTGCTCGATGTGCGGACCGAGTTTCTGCTCCATGAAGATCACCGAGGATGTCCGCAAATACGCAGACGAACACGGTCTTCACTCCGAAGAAGCCATCGCCGCCGGCATGAAGGAAAAATCCGAGGAATTCCGCAAATCAGGCGCCGAGATTTACCAGTAAAAGCTCCACACTACAGCCTTAGTGTCCTTCGTAACTTGGTGAGATAAAAATAATCTCTCACCAAGGTGTAACGTCTGCAAAAACAAGAGCCTTGATTTCTGTATAGGTAGAAGGTGCAATGTCGCTCATGCGCATTCATTTAATCCGCCATGCCGATCCTGATTATTCCATTGATTCGCTGACTCCCAAGGGGCACGCGGAAGCGCGCGCACTGGCTGCGTGGCTAAAAAAGGAAGATCGTATCACGCGTATTTTCACCTCACCGCTTGGGCGCGCGCGGGCAACCGCTGCCTATACGGCGGAAGCGCTGAAGCTACCCGTGAAGGTGGAAGACTGGACTCGTGAAATCAATGAGTTCTGGCAGGCCGAACAGCAACGGGTGGCGTGGGATATTGCAGGAAGTGAACTGCGTCCCGTGTATGCGGATAAAAAGGAGGATTGGCACAATTATGAAGGTGTATCCGATCTACCAATACATTCCCACTGCGTAATGATCGCCCAGGAATCTGATCGTTGGCTGGCCTCGTTGGGTTACGAGCGCGACGGGGAAATTTATCGGGTGAATGAGCGCAATGAAGAGACCATTGCTCTGTTTGCGCACGGAGGCTTTGGATTGACTTGGCTGGCCCATCTTACAGGTGTACCAATCCCCTTGTTCTGGTCAGGCTTTTTCCTGCATCCAAGCTCGATCACGACGGTATTGTTTGATGAACGTGCTCCCGGCATCTCCACTCCTCGGTTGATAGGGGTCGGCAGCTTGCCGCATCTGGCGATAGACGGACAGGAACCCGCCCCAGCAGGAATCAAGGCCAACTATTACTGAGTGAAAAACAGACATTAGCGGGCGGGGTTGGCTCTCCCAATCACCAACCCATCGGGAACCACGCTCGTATTACATCAACGATCAATAACGTGCGTCAGGAAATTACCCAACCAGAGTGTCTTCGGGACTAATGACGGGCCACTCCTTGTCAATACGGCGTGCAAGTCCCGCCAATACTTTTTTCGGGCCACATTCCAGCCATTGTTCGGGGGAAAGCTTGGCGGCATTGCGCATACAGGCCTCCCACAGGACCGAGTTGGCCACCTGTTTGGCCAGGGCGGTGCGAATTTCCTCCGGTGTCTGCACCTGTTCCCCCGTGGTATTGGTAAACACGTGCAAATGAGGAGTCTCAATTGCAGTCTCTTGTAAGATTGCTGCAAAACGCTCTCCTGCCTCCGACATCAGACGGCTGTGATAGGCTCCAGCTACCTTGAGCGGGATGATTTGCTTGAAGCCACGGTTCTTGCCTGCCTCCACTGCACGGGCAACCTTGTCGCTCTCGCCGGAAATCAC
>CAZYDZ010000084.1:5123-6539 GCA_964646535.1 uncultured Opitutaceae bacterium | reverse complement strand
GAGCGCGCCGGCGCGCTCGACCGCCGGCTTCGCGCCGGAAATCACGATCTGCCCCGGGCAATTCCAATTGGCCAGATCGACATCAAACTCCTTGCAAAGAGCCTGTACGTCCTCCACGGCTCCGCCGATCACACTGGCCATGGCGCCGTCGGTCTGCTCACACGCTTCCTGCATCAGGCTGCCGCGCGCGGAAACCAGACGCACTCCGTCAGCAAATGAAAAGGATCCTGAGACAGAGAGCGCAGTCAGTTCTCCCAGGCTCAAGCCCAGGGCGGCAATGATTTCACCAATCATCCCTTTCTCACGGGCCGCCTCATAAATCGCCCAGCCATGAACAAACAACGCAGGCTGACAGATCGACGTGCGGGTCAGGTCTTCCTCCGGCCCCTCAAAACTGACCTTAGCCAAATCCAGTCCGAGCACATCGGAAGCCTCCTGATACAGCTCGCGCACCTGGGCAAACTGCTCATACAGGGATTTCCCCATACCGACGAACTGAGCCCCTTGACCAGCAAATAGTAATACTTGTTTCATGACAAAACGTGCAGGGATAAAAAAGAATCGAAGGTAAAGTCAATATATAACCACTCTTGGTACCCCCCGAGCCCTTGTGGTTTCTCCTTATACCACAGAGCAACAAGGCCCTACTCCCAGTAATCCGGCTTTTTCTTCAAATGCATAACCGCAGCAATAAAAATGACGGATCCGTCAACACGATATATAATACCGTAAGGGAAATGATCTATAAGACGGCGGCGAAATTCGTTCTTTAAAACACGCGCAGCCAGAGGAAATTCTTTTATATCGTTTACAGTTTTCGACAGATTCTGAAAGAAGCGATCTCCCAATCCCACACCATTGACTTCGTAATACCGCGCAGCGGATACGACTTCACGCAACGCTTTTGAGGAAAATATTACTTCCATCCCAGCAATTCCTTCGCACGTGCAAGGAATGCTTCTTCTCCCAATCCCAAATCCTTCCCGGATTGATAGGCTTGAAAACGTTCTTCCGCAACCTCCATCCACGCATTATCCAAATCATTGAGCCCACAACCACACTCCTTCTTTAACAACTGGAGCACTAGTTGCCTTCTCTCTTCTGTGGATAAATGACGTACTCTTTCCTCTATTTCCTTTAATAAAGAACTTCCCATACCACATAACCGTGTCGAATCCTTTGTCCATCGTCAACTCTTTCTCCCCCCCAAGCCTTTGTGGTTTTCCCTATACCACAGGGACACAACAACAATGTCACTGTCCCTCAGCGAGGGCCTCCCGGGCGGTTTTGAAATGCATCTTAGCGGCTTGAGCCAAAGCGGCAGGGCCTCTCTCTCGAACAATACGAATGGCGCATTGTTTAGCCTGGGCACCGCTCCCCTTGGGCAGTTCGACTTCCAACTGCTCGGAAAGACGT
>CAZYDZ010000084.1:0-5113 GCA_964646535.1 uncultured Opitutaceae bacterium | reverse complement strand
GGTAAAGTGCACGGGCCACAATGGAGGCCGCAGCCACCACCGGGTCCGATTCTGCCTTGGTCCGCATACGCAGCTCGAAGTCTTTTCCCTTGAAATAACGCTGGACCAATGGCTGCTTGCTGAACTGGTCGAGCAACCCCCACGGCACCTGACGTTTACCGAGGGCATTTTCCAGTGACTTGGCGTGCAGCCAAGCCAACAGCAGATTCAGATTGGCACGCGGCTTGGCCATCATCTCATTATATTTGCCCATGGAGCTCCAGGTGGTCTCCACCACCGCCCCCTTGGTCTTGCGGATTTTAGCAGCCAGTTCCCGCGCCTGCTTGTCTCCCACTTTTTTACTGTCGCGGATTCCCATCGCCACCCAGTCGCGGATCGGCAATGACGCAAGCGGAAACCAGCGGGCCGAACAGGTCTCCCTTGCCGCTCTCATCCAAGCCCGCATGGTCCTCATACCAATCAGGATGATGTACCTCATCATAGCCTAACAAGGCTTCCCCCGTGACCTGTGGCTCCAGCACGTCGCGTACAAAGTCCTCCATCCCCTTGCCCTGCAATACCAGCTTACCGCTGGTGTACCAGGTGATATTAAGTTTATTGCCAATATAGGAAAATACTGCGTAGGGCGTCTCCTTCGGCTCCCACAATCGCTCTCTACAATACGCTTGCAGGCGTTGCCCCTGCTCACGAGTCAGATTGATCGTATACAGGGTTTTCTTTGCCGGACCTTTTTCCTCCTCTGATTGACCACGTTTTGCCATCTCCAGAAATCCAATCCAAACCCATCCTGCACGCAACACTAATCAGCCGCCGTTTGGAGGAGAGACCTCCGTGAAGCAACTGTAATCAATATCAAACGAAAAGCATCCTGTAGGAGCGGCTTTATGCCGCGATCCGAAATGTAGAATGGGGGATCGGATCGCGGCATAAAGCCGCTCCTACAGGGCAAGTCCTGTCTCTGGCGTAAAAAAGCGAATCAATAGGGCATTGAAACCATTAAGCCCGTCATTTTTAGAAGTGACAATCCATTCCCCTGTTTGGCAGAGTAAACGGTGCGCAGATCGGTTTTCAACCAACCTTGGACAACGCTCTCCTTCTTGTTTTCAAGTCCACAGTGAAACAATTCTCCCTTTTTCTAAAACTGACGATCACACTGGCAATCCTCTACTGGATCTCCAGTGAAATCAACTGGGCACAGCTTGGCAGTTATTTCCGCAACATCGATCTCCTCTGGTATGGAAGCGCAGCCCTGGCAGTTTTGTTTTCGTATTTGCTGACGGGGATTCGCTGGTACTATCTGCTGAAAATCCAGGGAATTTACCTACCCATGGGGCGAGTGCAGAACCTGACCTTCATCGGTATGTTTTTCAATGTTTTCCTACTGGGCAGTACGGGGGGCGACCTGACCAAGCTCTATTACGTCAATATCTACGCACCGCAGAAAAAGACCAAAACCGTGGTTTCCATTTTGATGGATCGGGGGATTGGACTGTTGATGCTCATTGCGCTGGCCCTGCCCTTTCTGCCCCATGAAATTTCCACTTTACAGGAAACTCAGGATACACGGCTCTACGCATTGATTCTGCTCATCCTGTTTATCGGCGGTTTTGTTGCGCTATTGCTGTTCCTGTTATTTCCCACCAATCGCATTCCTCCACGCATACGTCAATGGGCAACCAACCATCCCCGCATGCAACTGTTGATCCAGTTACTGGAAAGCATCAGGCAGCATGGTAAGTCCGCCAAATTAACCCTGCTGGCCTTCGTCCTCTCCATTGTTTCCCAGTTTTTGAATATCGTATCGGGTTATCTGCTGGCGGTCTCACTTGAGATTCCCATGACCGTTTCTCAGTGCACCATCATGATCGCAATTGTGTTCACACTGATCAGCCTGCCGATTTCCATTGGGGGACATGGGGTACGAGAACTCGCTTTTATCAAGCTGTTTGCCGTATTCGGTATTATTGCCACGACTGCGGATAATAATGATCTCATTGCTGCGGCCACCGCCTACAGCTTGCTACTGTTCAGTTTCCAACTGATCTGGGGACTCGTTGGCGGAATCGTCTACATGTGTTCCTCGCATCATCCTGCTCTCTCGGAACTTCATGAGCCTCAAAACTAAATCTCCCCTGTTCCCTCCGCTGCAACAGCGGGCTGCTGGTGTTTTCTGTCACCTGACATCACTCCCCTCGTCCGTGGGTATTGGAACATTGGGAAGGCCAGTGAAGGATTTTCTCCATTTCCTCCACTCCGCAGGTATGTCGCTTTGGCAAGTGTGTCCGATTGGCCCCACGGGTTACGGGGATTCTCCCTATCAGACATTTTCGACATTTGCAGGCAATCCCTACTTGCTCGACTGGGAGTATTTCCAGCAACAGGGGTGGGCTTCCACGGAAGACGCGCGCTCGTTACAGGCAATCAGCCAGGACAAGGTGGACTTCGGCCACTGGTACACCACGTTTTGGCCAGTCTGGCATCGCACAGCCCGTGCATTCATCCAATCACCAGGCAATCTCTGGAAAGACTATCAAGCGTTTGCCAGGGAAGAACAATCCTGGCTTCTTCCCTACGCAACCTTTGCCGCATTGAAACAACGCTTTGGCGGAACCTGTTGGCAAGAATGGCCGCGCGAATATCGTCAATATCCGCTTCGTGACAACGCCACACTCACCGCTGAAGATATGGAAATCCGCGAATCCTATCAAGTCAGCCAGTTCTTCTTTTTCCGTCAATGGCAGGAACTGCGCGAACAGGCACAACAGGCAGGGATTTCACTGATCGGGGACATCCCATTCTACGTGGCTCTCGACAGCGCCGATGTATGGGCAAACCCATCCCTGTTTGAACTCGATACGGACGGACATCCCACTCATGTAGCGGGTGTGCCCCCCGACTACTTCTCTCCTGAGGGCCAGTTATGGGGCAATCCAATCTATCGCTGGAAGATTATGGCAAAGGATGGTTACATCTGGTGGACGCACAGATTGCAGCATCAATTCCGCATGTTCGATGTCCTGCGTCTGGATCACTTCCGCGGATTCGCCGCCTACTGGTCGATCCCCGCAACAGACAAGACTGCTCTCAACGGCAAATGGCAACAAGGCCCAGGTCTGGATCTGCTACAACACTGGATCAGATATTTTCCTCCCCAATCGCTGATTGCGGAAGATCTCGGATTGATCACGGAAGAGGTGGAACAACTGCTGCAGGACTCAGGTTTACCCCGCATGGCAGTTCTGCAATTTGCCTTCGACGGCGATCCTGACAATTATTATCTGCCGCACAACCACAAGAATAATATGGTTTTGTATTCAGGAACTCATGACAATAATACCACCAACGGATGGTATGATTCCACATCGGAGCCTGAGCGGGATTTATTTCGTCGCTACCTGCGGGTTTCCGGTGAAACGCCATCGTGGGATGCCATCCGTACCTGCCTGCAAAGCGTAACGCGCTGGTGTGTCATCCCGATGCAGGATATTCTGGGGTTGGATGCCTCCGCTCGTTTCAACACGCCAGGCACAACCCAGGGCAACTGGTCCTGGCGCATGACCACACAGCAATTGTCAGACTGCCAGAGGGAAAGCACCACCTACCTGCAGGAGCTGCTTGTTTTATACGCCCGCAATTCGCAAACCAAACGCGAGGATCCACGGAAATCCGTGTCCATTCCATGACTTTTACAGAACAGTACAACTCTTTCAAACGGCGCCTGGAAGAATCTTTCCTGCTCTACCTGCCCTCTCCCCAGACGCGTCCCCAGCGGTTACACGAAGCCATGCACTACAGTCTGCAGGCTGGCGGCAAGCGGTTGCGTCCTATTCTGTTACTGGGCACCTTTCATGCAATCAGCCCAATCAATACGGAACGCAATCCACTTCCTGCAGCCGTCGCTCTGGAGTGTCTGCATACCTACAGCTTGATTCACGATGATCTACCCAGTCTGGATAACAGTGATCTGCGCCGGGGACTGGCCACTTGTCACAAACAATTCGATGAAGCCACGGCGCTCCTCGCAGGCGACGCCCTGCTGACCATTGCCTTCGACCTGCTCGCGGATCATTACCAGTCAGATCCGCTGCTGGCCAACCAACTGGTGCGCAAACTAAGCCATGCCGCCGGCAGCCAACGGTTGATTGGCGGTCAAATGGAAGACATTCTCGGTGAACAGTCGGATTACACGCTGGAACAACTGGAATATATTCACCTGAACAAGACCGCTGCATTGATTCAAGCATCACTGGTCATGGGAGCCCTCCTTGCGGACGCTGAAACACACGTCATTCAGCAAGTAGAGAAAATTGGCCTGCATGTCGGCCTGGCATTTCAAATTATCGATGACATTCTGGACGCCACCAGCAATGCGCAAGTATTGGGGAAATCTGTCGGCAGTGATGCGGAGCTGCAAAAGACCACTTACGTCAAACTGCTCGGTCTGGATGAAGCTCGCAAACAGGCGGAAAGCGAAACGGGCAAAGCATTGGAACAAGTACGCGACTTATCTGGAGAAATCTGGTTTCTCGCACAACTGATCGAGCAAATGGGTCAGCGCATTCGCTAGAGCGCTTTTGGTATACATCAGCGACGGATGATCTTGGACTGCCATTGTGGCGGCGTATCCACCAATCGCACGTGTACTGGCACTGCGGCTGTGGGTAGACGCCCCTGACACCAACTGCGCACGGCCAAGCGCCAATTCTCCGAACGCCTTGGCACAGGCACATATAAATCCACGGCAACCACACTCCCCATCAGCGGATGTTTTTCGCCATAGACGCGACAGGACAGTACGCCAGCCAGTGCGCCAATGCACGACTCTACCTCCTCAGGGCTGACTTTTTCACCGCCCACATTGATTAACAGCCCCTGTCTGCCGAGAATGCGAACCGCGCCGTCCTCGCGCTGTAATACGCGATCTCCCGTGGCAAACCATTCACCATCATCATTTGTTTCCAGTTCCCGCAAGTACCCGGCCCAGGAAGCGGGACGCCGAATCCAGAGCTGATCCTGTTCCACTTTCCAATGTTCTCCGTCTATTGCAAAACGCAAAAAACCATCCCCTGCATCATGAGCGGAAATCGTGGACAACTCACTCAGTCCATAGCGC
>CAZYDZ010000083.1:5328-9920 GCA_964646535.1 uncultured Opitutaceae bacterium | reverse complement strand
CTGAAAATTGATGCGGAGCATATCCGCAAGCCTTTGAATGAGGGCAATGTGGTGATTGTGGCTGGCTTTCAGGGCATGGATCAGGATCAGCAGATCACCACGCTGGGTCGCGGCGGATCGGATCTGACCGCGGTAGCTTTGGCGGCTGCGCTCAAGGCGGATTTATGTCAGATTTATACGGATGTTGATGGCGTTTATACCGCGGACCCGCGGGTTGTACCTGCAGCTCGCAAGATTCAGGAGATCAGTTACGACGAGATGTTGGAGCTGGCCAGCCTGGGGTCAAAGGTGATGCAATCCCGTTCAGTTGAATTTGCAAAAAAATATGGAGTGGTGTTTGAAGTAAGATCCAGTTTTGAAGACAAACCAGGAACAATTGTGAAAGAAGAAGTCGAATCAATGGAAGATGTAGTGGTACGCGGTGTCGCATTGGACCGCAACCAGGTGAAGGTAGTGGTTAGCGATATTCCAGACAAACCGGGCACCGCAGCCCGTGTTTTTCGCAAATTGGCGGAAGATGGAGTGGTTGTGGACATGATCGTTCAGAACGTGGGACGCCAGGGACGCGCCAATCTGTCCTTTACTGTGCCGCAGGATGACGCAACACGCGCGGAGCGCACGGTAGCGTCTGTTCTGCGCGAATTCAACGATGGCGGTTCCGTGGCGATTTATACGGATGTTGCCAAGTTGTCTGTGGTGGGGGTGGGGATGCGTTCTCATTCAGGGGTCGCCGCGGAATTGTTTGAGACCCTGGCTACGCACAATATCAATATCGATATGATCAGCACCAGTGAGATCAAGATTTCCGTCGTGTTGAATGTCGACCAGTCCGAGGAGGCAGCCCGTGTGGCCCACCATGCGTTTGGGTTGTCGGCGGATAATAGCGCCAACTGACTTACGGCCTTACCAGGTAAACCATGCGTTTTGTCAGTACACGAGGGCAGTCGAGCATCAGCAGCTTCCGCGAGGTAGTGGCGGCTGGACTGGCTCCGGATGGCGGGCTATACCTGCCGGAGAGCCTGCCGTCGCTGCGTCCCTGGCTGCCGTCGTGGGAAAACCTTTCCTATGCGGATCTGGCGCGTGAATTCCTGCAGTTGTTTGCATCAGACATCCCTCCGGTTCTGTTGAAGACGTTGGTGGATTCCGCTTATTCGCGTTTTGATCATCCAGAAATTGCCCCGTTGCACCGGCTCGATGACCAGGTATCCGTTTTAGAGTTGTATCATGGTCCTACCCTGGCGTTTAAGGATTTTGCGCTGCAGTTGCTGGGAGAGCTCTATGCGGATCAGATCCAGCGCAGCGGTCAGGGAATTCACGTATTGGGGGCAACCTCAGGAGATACGGGAGCTTCGGCGATCCACGGCCTGCTGGGTAAACCTGGGGTGCATATTTTTATTCTTTATCCTGATGGGAGAATTTCTCCCTTGCAGGAGTTACAGATGACCACGACTGGAGCTGCCAATGTGTTTCCACTGGCAATTCAGGGCTCATTTGACGATGCGCAGCGTGCGGTGAAAGAGGTATTCGGCGATCTGGAATTTCGTCATGACTATCATCTGTCAGCGGTAAATTCGATTAATCTGGCGCGTATCCTGGCTCAATCCGTTTATTATTTGTATGCGTGGTTACGCTTGCCGAAAGACCAGCGGACCGCGGCGGAATTCATTGTGCCCACGGGCAATTTCGGCAATGTGCTGGCAGGTTGGTTATTGCGCCAAATGGGAGTGGATATTGCAGGATTTCAGGTGGCCACTAATCGTAATGATATCCTGCATCATTTTTTCCAGACAGGAGAGTATCGTGTGGGCGAGGTTTCGCCCAGTGTGGCTCCTTCCATGGATATTCAGGTGGCATCCAATTTTGAACGCCTGCTCTATTTCCTCTTGGACCGCGATCCCGTGGCGGTTAATCGGGCTATGGCACAACTGAAGCAGAATGGAGAAATCCATGTGGATCCCGCTAAAGTGGAGGCTATTCGATCTTCCAGTTCATCGGATGAAGATATCATCCGAATGATTGCGGAAGTAGAGCGGCGCTACGGTTACGTGGTGGATCCCCATACGGCTTGTGGTTTTCGTGATTTGCCCGTGAGGCGGCCTGCTGTTGTACTTTCCACAGCAAGCCCTGCCAAGTTCCCCGAGGTCATGCAACGAGCATTGGGACGCGAAGTCACGCATCCGCGGCTGGAGGTATTGAAGACCAGAAAGAGCATCAAATACCCATGTGTAGCCAGTGTTGAGGGGATTCAGCGATTTATTCGCGAACATGCTCTTTCCGTTTAACGCTTATTCTTTGCTGTTAAAGGAGAGAGAGGAGCCGACGGTTAACCGTACCTTTGATCGCCCATCTATACCCACGGAGAAATCCGGTCGGCTCCTCTCTCTCCTTAGTAGCAACTGGTGTGCCATATTGATATGTGATTAAGAAAAAACATATTTTTAGCGTTTTTGGCATGAAAAGAGGAAATCTCCTGAAAACAGGTGAAGAATCTGTCGAAAAAAAGACAGTGATTGCGCAGGAATCAGTTGAAAAACAGACAGTTCCTCTGTGGGATGTACTCTTTTGAACGATTTGGGAAGAACTCCCGCTAGAATCCATGAGTTTGACAAACGAAATTAGTCGCCGCAGGACCTTTGCCATTATTTCACACGCTGACGCAGGGAAGACCACACTGACGGAGAAATTCCTGCTATACGGCGGGGCGATCAATTTGGCAGGGGGAGTTCGTGACCGCAAAAATCAGTCGACTGCCTCCGATTGGATGGAAATTGAGCGCCAGCGCGGTATTTCGATTTCGTCAACGGTACTGCAGTTTGATTACAATGGTTGTTGTATCAATCTTTTGGACACGCCTGGACACCGTGATTTCTCGGAGGATACCTATCGTGTGTTGATGGCGGTAGATGCGGCCGTAATGGTTTTGGACGGAGCAAAGGGGATTGAGGAACAGACATTGAAATTGTTTCAGGTTTGTCGTCATCGGGGGATACCGATTTTCACTTTCATTAACAAGTGTGACCGCCCTGGACGGGAGCCGTTGGAATTGCTGGATGAGATCGAAAACATGCTCGGGTTGAAATGCTATGCGATGAACTGGCCGATAGGGAGCGGTCCCCGTTTTACCGGGATTTATGATCGCATGGGAGAGCAGGTGCTTTGGTATGAGCGTGTCCAGGGAGGGCGTCAGAAAGCCGCAGTGACTGCAGGGACACTGGATGATCGGGAGATGGTGGAGGGGATTGAATCCGATTTGCTGGACAAACTGAAGGAAGACCTGGAGTTGTTGGAGATTGCGGGGACGGAATTTCGCCACGAAGAAGTGTTGGCGGGGCATCAGACCCCCGTATTTTTCGGCAGCGCGATCAATAATTTCGGAGTTCAATCCTTGCTGGACGGCTTCTTGCATCTGGCTCCCTCGCCGATGCCCAGGCTGGCAGGGGAACGCCAGGTCAATCCTGCAGACCCTGGATTTTCCGCGTTTATTTTCAAGATACAGGCGAATATGGATCCGCGTCATCGCGATCGTCTGGTTTTCTTACGCGTCTGTTCAGGCAAATTTTCGCGCGACATGCAGGTCGTGCATACGCAGAGTGGCAAGCGCGTGCGATTGTCGTTTTCGCATCAATTGTTTGGCCGTGAACGGGAAACCCAGGATGAGGCATGGCCCGGAGATATTCTAGGGATTACGGGATATTCGGAGTTTGGTATTGGGGATACATTGGCGGAGGACAGTCAGCTTGCTTTTGATCCAATACCCGCATTTGCTCCCGAATGTTTCGCTTATCTGGTCAATACGGATACACAAAATTTCAAACGTTTTCGCACTGGATTGGACCAGCTTCTGCAGGAAAAAGTCATTCAGCGTTTTCATCTGTTGGATGCGTTTAATAATACGCCGTTGCTCGGCGCCGTGGGACCGTTGCAGTTTGATGTGGTAAAGCATCGTGTTGAAACGGAGTACGGCGCAGAGACCCGCTTGGATCCTGCTCCGTGGAAGGTGGTTCGCTGGGTGGCTCCGTCGGTTCCAGCAGAAAAACTCCAACAGTTGTTTCTTGGGGGTGCCAAGGTTGCCCGCGATTCGCTGGATCGTCTGGTAATTCTGTTTGAATCGGAATGGAATCAGCAGTACTTCGAACGGGAAAACAGCGATATTCGCCTGTACGACAATCCGCTGGATCTGAATTGAGGCGCTCCATGGCTTACGACAGGCAGATCCCGGCCTGTTGAGACGCGGGGTGGGATGAAGCTAGAGAGAGCAACTTTCTGCTTCGGCTTCCTCACAGTTCGGGCGGGCGATGACACCTGCCCATGGTTCCCTCGGGAAGTGTTCTCCGCCTTTATTGCCTGCAACCAAGTGCAGATCACATACGGAGAAGAGTTCCCCTCTGGTCTGGGTGCGACGCATGGCGTGCAGGAACTCTCCATTGGAATCAACCCCCTGACCGACAAAGTTCAGGAATTTTTTCAGGCGATTAATGGTAGCGCGTTCGGGGATATTTGGAGAGGCGATTGAGTGATAGAGACGTTCAATGTACTCGCGCACCTGTTCCAGTGTAACATCCTGCAAGGGTTTGCCTTCACGCAAATCATGA
>CAZYDZ010000083.1:0-5318 GCA_964646535.1 uncultured Opitutaceae bacterium | reverse complement strand
GGAATATCCACGGATAACGTATGGCGGCGCGTCCGATCATGACCCCTCTGGCGCCAGTGTATTCCATCACCTTGAAGGCCTTTTCCGCACTGGAAATATTGCCATTGGCCAGTACGGGACAGCGAACATGTCTCGCAGCCAGACGAATCAGGTCATAGTCCACAGGAGAGCGGTACAGTCCCTTGACCGTGCGACCGTGGACACTGAGTAGCTGTACCTTGAACTCATTGACCAGGTTCAGCACTTCCTCAAAAGGGCTGCTATCATCAAATCCGACACGGGTTTTGACCGTAAAAGGTTTTTGTAGCTCCTGGCTAAGTGCGGCGAAGATTTCACGGATTTTTATCGTGTCCTTGAGCAGTCCACCGCCGACGTTTTTCTTGAATACCTTGGGAGCTGGACATCCCATGTTCAGGTCAATCCCCGCAGTGGGAAGATCCTGCAACTCACGGGCCGTGCGCAGCAGATCGGGAATATGTTCTCCGATCATCTGTGCAAAGATTGGTTTGCCTGTCGGATTATCGACGAGGGACGGGAGAATGTTTTTTTCCAGGGTACTGTGTGAGTGGACACGAAAAAACTCTGTGAAAAACAGATCAGGCGCCCCGTAGTGAGCGATCACTGCCATGAACTCGCGGTTTGTGACATCCTGCATGGGAGCCAGTGCGGTCCATGAACCCTGTTCTGGTAACGCGGAGAAAGGCATTAGTTCTCCTGGCTGAGAATTTTGTTCAACAAATCCGTAACATCCTGTGAGGCATTCAGTACATTGCGATCCATAAGGATAGGGCAGTCTGCCTGCAAGGCCAGTACGATGGAGTCACTGGGACGGGCATCAATCTCAATCCATTTGTTGCCCAGTTCATTCTTCATGTGCAGGATGATGCGCGCATAATAGGTGCTGTTGCGAACCTCGTTGATAATCACACGTTCCAGCTTGGCCTCCACTCCGCGCAAAATATGATCAATCAATTCGTGGGTGAGAGGGCGTTCACTGCGGTTACGGGTCAATACGTGCTGGATAGTTATACCGATTGACGGTTCTACATGAATCATCAGGGTTTTTTCTTCAGGTCCGATAAATATGGTGTATTTGCCGTTGGACAGCGACATCACCTTTTTTATCGAGACTTGTACCACATCAGGAGATTCCATTCCGTAAACTAAACGGGTTGTTGTCGTGTGTGCAAGGAGTGAAAAAGCCGTCTTGACAGACGGCTTTTTCAGTTTTTCCCAGATTGGAAATCAGAATATCTCAGCGGGATTTTTTAGAAGTCCCTTTTTTAGCGACCTTACTTTTCACAGGTGACTCCTTTTTGACCTTGGCTGGTTTGGTCTTGCTTTTGGGCGAAGGTTTTTTCTTACGAGGAGTTTCCTCTTCATCCTCTTCATCCTCTTCGCTGAGTGTGCCTAAAAAGTCATCATCGGGATCGGGTGGGGCGAGATCATCCCCCTCTTCCTCGAAGTCTTCCTCGAAATCGTCTTCTTCATCCCATTTCATCGTTTCGTCCTGTTCGATGGAATCGTCCTCTTCGAGATCGGGAAAATCATCATCCAGATCGACATCTTCTTCCTGGTTGCGGGATGTCTTGTCATGGTCATCCGTATCCAGCTCAAACCCCTTGGGAATGTATTCGAGGATACGCACGATTTCAGGGAAGAAGTGTACCGCACGACCCTCAATAAAGTCATTGTTCTGTTCCTCGCGGATTTCTTCTTCGAGCTCGTCGATCGTCAATGGTTGGTCGAAATCAATCAGATCATTGAGCAGCTTGACACGCAGTCTGGTAATATGGTCAAGGAAGTCTGCGTAGGGTCCGGTTTCCTCGTCAAGGAGGTCTGGCAATACAAACAGTTGATCTTCGGAGGCGAGAATGGACTGGAAAGAGCGTTTGAGGTGAACTCGTCCGCCATTGGCCTTGCCTGCAATCGTGAAGGAGAAAAACGCACTCTCGAACAGATTGGTGTCGAACCCGTAATCGCGTAAAGGCTCGGATAGATCGACAATATGATGAATCTGGCGGGGATCGATAATACCGAGACCGTCGACATCCCAATGGATTGGATCGCTGATTTCATCGACCCACCAGTTGTAGTCTTCACCGAGACGCACGATACACCATTCGAGTTGCGGAGGATTCTTGGGCATAAAACTGGATAAGATTGGATTTAGTTTGAACGTAAAATAACCAGCCTGTGGTTACAGGAAAAGACGTCTTGAATAAAGAATAAATTTCCTAAATTTCAACCTTTATTCTAACTTTGAGGAATATCTCTTGATATTTTTGAAATTTGCTGTGAATTCGAACCTATGGGAAGCCTTTATCGCTCATTGATACGTCCTTTATTATTCCGAATGGATCCGGAGCGGGCACATCATTTGGCCATTTGGGCCTTGAAAACGGCACAAATGATCCCTGGCCTTATTCCTATGATGAGCTGTTGGAATCGCTGCGCAGAAGCGAAGCCCGTCACCCTGTTCGGAGTGACTTTCCCGAATCGCATAGGGCTGGCTGCGGGGTTTGATAAAAACGCGGAAATCTGGCGTGCAGCATCAGGCCTGGGATTCGGTCATGTGGAGATTGGTACGGTAACGGGAGAGGGACAATCGGGAAATCCGCGACCACGTATGTTTCGCTACCCCGAACAACAGGCAGTCCTAAACCGTATGGGGTTCAACAACGAGGGAGCTGAAACGGTGGCGAAGCGTTTGTCCCGCCAGATTGGCAGAGGAAAAAGACATATTCGACTGGGAATTAATTTAGGCAAAACCAAGGTCGTTCCCTTGGAGGAGGCGTCACAGGACTATTTGAAGAGCTTCCGTTTGCTTGCTCCGCTGGCGGATTACGTAACCCTGAATGTCAGCAGTCCCAATACGCCAGGCCTGCGCGGGTTGCAGGAGGCTGGGCCATTGCGTGAATTGCTGAGCGCAGTGCAGCAGGAAAATTGGAATATGACCAGGCAACAGGGAGAACGGCAGCCATTGCCGGTATTATTGAAGATCGCTCCTGATCTGACGTTTTCCCAAATTGACGAGATTCTGGAAATCGTGCAGGAGTGTCGGATCGCAGGGATCATCGCAACCAATACGACCTTGAAAAGGGAAGGACCCTTTGCTGATTTGCAGGAGAGTGGAGGATTGAGCGGAAGTCCGGTGTTTACCCAGGCATTGAATATTGTCGGTTATATTGCCCGACAGACCGCAGGCAGGTTGCCCATTGTTGCCGTGGGAGGAGTCTCCAATGAGACTCAGGCCGCGGCGATGATGAACGCTGGCGCTTCATTAGTTCAGATTTATACCAGCATGATATTTGAAGGTCCGTTTCTGGCCCCTAGATTGGCGCAGGCGTTGAGTAGCCGCGATCGAAACTGGGTCTATTCATAAAAAGACTCTCTCCGCCAGCGGCGGAGAGAGTCTTGTAAAACGCCACTTCTTTCGATCAGCGATACTCTTCGCCGCTTACCGTGTCGATAATCTTGAAGTTTTCGACGTGGTAATTGTAGTCGGCGCGGAAGGAGAGGCGGGTGTTGTAAAGGGTTTCGATTTCTTCCAGCAGATTTTCATCCTCGCTGCGCAATCGTTCCAGTGCGCTCGGGTGCAGCAGGATACGCAGCGAGAGCGCAATCTCTGAAGAACTGGCTTTGGCCCGCAGGCGTCGAATCACGCTGACCAACCGACGCTGGATTTCCACGCTCATCGTACGCGGTGATTTTACGATACCGCGGGCGTGGCAGTAGGGACAGCCTGTGTAAATACCAGAAGAAACGGATTCCTGGTGTCTCTGACGCGTCATCTGCATGATCCCTAACTGAGAAATGGGCAAAATATGGCATTTAGCCTTATCCTTGGTCATTTCCGTCCGCATCAGGTTAAAGACGGCTTTGCGGTCTTTCGGGTTCTTCATGTCGATGAAGTCCATGATGATCAAACCGCCTGTGTTGCGCAGGCGAATTTGGCGGGCCATTTCCCGTGCTGCCTCCAGATTCACTTGCAGGATGGTGTCCTTGCCGTCCTTGTTGACATTGCGGTGAGAGCCTGTGTTGACGTCGATGGCAACCAGCGCCTCTGTTTCATCAATCACAATTTCGCCACCTGACGGAAGGGTGACTTTGCGCAGGAATGTCTGCTCAATCTGACGCTCGATATTGAACCGTTCAAAAATGGGAATGCTTTCTGTAAAACGGGCAATCTTGGCCTTAGAGCGCCTGGATATCTGAGAGATACTGTCGAGCATCATCTGATGATCTTCCGTGCTGTCGACCAGGACACGGTCTATGTCTTCGGTCAGGAAGTCGCGTACGGTACGCTCAATAATGTCTGGCTCGCGGTAGAGGCATACTGGCGACTTCTGCGTATTCATGCCTTCCAGGATATGATCCCACTTGCGTAGCAAAATATGCAGGTCGCGGATGAAATAGCGCAGTTTCTTGCCTTCTCCCGCAGTGCGGATGATGACCCCCATGCCCTCTGGCAGAGTCAGCTTGCGCAAAATGTTTTTCAGGCGCTGACGTTCCTTGTTGTCCTCGATCTTGCGCGAAATCCCGCATTGACCAGAGTACGGCATCAGTACCAGATAACGTCCCGGGATTGCCAGGTTGGTCGTGGTTCGCGGTCCTTTGGTACCAATCTGTGCCTTGGTGACCTGAATCACAATTTCGGTGCCAACAGGGTATAGGCTTGGGATGTCCTTGATTGTGATCTTGTCCTTGTTGCGAATTTGCTCTGCCGTACGATTTTCCCGTACGATTTCCACGGAGGAATCCGTGGCTGCAGGGAGAATGTCCCAATAGTGGAGAAACGCGTTCTTGGGGAGACCGATATCGACAAACGCAGCCTTCAATCCGGGCTCCAGATTCTGAATCTTGCCTTTGAAGATTGAGCCGACAATACGATTTTCGCCCGTGCGCTCAATATCGAACTTTTCCAGTACGCCGTCGACCAGCAAAGCCACCCGTTTTTCGAGTGGCTCTGAATTAATAATCAGCTCGCGGAAAGAATGTTTTTCCTTCTGCAGGGATTTGAGAATACGTGTGACGACAGGTTGGCTTTGGTGTGACCGTTGTTGAGCCTCCTTCTGGAGCGCTTGCAGCGGAATCGCCTCTGTCGTTTCGGTTTCAGGTGGCTGAGCCATCTGTTCATCCATCGAAATGGACGGCTGTGTATTTTCTTCAGGAGAAGAGATAGAGTCTGTCATGGGAACTGCCCGGTAAACAATGATGGTGAGCGGCAGCCCTTGGAATCTGATAGCTGGGATGTTGTTTCAAGGTTTCCTCCATCGATAGACACTTTGTACGATACCTTGTAAAAAACAGCAACT
>CAZYDZ010000082.1:0-9922 GCA_964646535.1 uncultured Opitutaceae bacterium | reverse complement strand
CCTGTGCGCAGGAAGGCACATTGGGCGCGTGTTTCAGGATAATGCCGTTACCCACCAGCAAAGGGGGGAGCGCTGCTCGAAATACCTGCCAGAAGGGAAAATTCCACGGCATGATCAGGAGGATGACGCCGAGCGGATTCAGGCGCGTATAGCTGCGTGCGTAGTCTGTCTTTACATCCTGTTCAAGCAGGGCAAGAACATCGGGGCTGGAGTAGTAGTCACAGGCGGCCGCGCATTTTTCGATTTCGGCTATTCCCTCCTTTATGGGCTTACCCATTTCTCCCGCAATGAGCTGTGCGTATTCCAGTGTGCGTTCGCGTAATAATTCTCCCAGTTTGTTCAGGATTTCCGCTCTGGCTGAGGGTGTTTCCAATTTCCATTGTAGGTGCGCATCCCATGAGTATTCGATGCGTTCGTGAATGTCGTAGATGGAATGTGCGGGCCAGGGCGGATCGGCAACGCCTGTAAACGGGTTGATACACTGTCCTCCGCTCAAACGACTATCGGTGGGGTAATAGTTGGCTGGCATGCCATTTACTATAATAGTTATTTGGTGATTTTCAATAATTACTTGAGTCCAGGTACTGGTACATTTTGAAAAGAGTCTTACGCGAAGAGCTAGTGGGCAGGGGTTGCCCTGTAGGAGCGGCTTTATGCCGCGATCAAGCTCTTGCTGCGTTTGGGTCGCGGCATAGGCCGCTCCTACAGGTTCGAAGGAGGACGCCAAATTGTATCAGCGCCTTGAGTCTATTACGCTTTATTGATCACCGTTTTTGCGCTACATATATGGCGTATATGGATAGATATCGACAGCCATGAGTACCAGGGTGGGAGTCATGGGAATTCTGAATATAACGCCTGATTCTTTTTCAGACGGAGGGCGTTACGTGTCAGAGGAGGCCGTGCGGACTCATGTGCAGCGAATGCTTGAGCAGGGAATGGATATTCTGGATATCGGGGCGGAGTCGACTCGTCCAGGGGCGACTCCAGTATCCGTCGATGAGGAGTGGAATCGATTGCAGCCTGTGGTCCAGTGGGTTCGTGCTGGGTGGCCTGAATTGATTATTTCCGTGGATACCTCCAAGGCGGAGGTGGCAAGGCGTGCCCTGCAGGCAGGGGCTCACTGGATCAATGATGTGTGGGGGTGCCGTCGCAGTGATTTTTTCCCACATGAAAAGGAGCATCTGTCGATGGGGCATGTGGTGGCAGAGGCTGGTTGCCCCGTGGTGCTCATGCACAATCGGTTAAAGGCGGAATATACTGATTTCTGGAGGGAGTTTAACGAGGATATGGATCGGATACTGGCTTTGGCCCACGCCCAAGGGGTGTGCGATGAGCAGATCTGGTTGGATCCAGGCTTCGGGTTTGGTAAAAAAGTCGAACACAACCTTGAGATATTGAAATATTTGGACAGACTGGTGGCGAGGGGGTATCCCGTGTTATTGGGAACTTCGCGCAAATCTACCATTGGACATGTATTGGACAGGGAAGTCGATCAGCGGGGATGGGGGACTGCGGCTACTGTCTGTTGGGGGGTGGCCAAGGGGTGTAGAATGGTGCGTGTACACGATGTGCGTGAAATGTCTGATGTGGTGCGTATGACGGAAGCAATACAGGCGGGAATTGAATTTGGCTCGGTATGATGGATCAACTGAAATTGCATGGAATCACCGCATACGGTTATCATGGCGTTCTGCCTGAAGAGCGGGTGACAGGACAACTGTTTCGGGTCAATCTGGTGATTGGCCTGGATACGCGGGAGGCGGGAAAAACGGATCAGTTGGAACGGACCCTCAACTATGCGCCGATTGTGGAGGAGGTTACGGCGATTTTGACAGGCAAGCCTGTGCGTCTGATTGAGACTTTGGCTGAGATGATTGCGGAAACCTTGTTGTCCCGTTATCCGTTGATTCAGGAAATTCAGGTGGAGGTGGAAAAACCAAATCCTCCAGTGGCCGCCTGGTTTGCGGGAGTGAGTATTTATATTCAGCGCGGACGATGATATCAGAACCCTCCATTCCCGTTTCCAATCACCTGGTTTTGGTGGCGATTGGCTCCAATCTGGGGGATCGTTGGTGGATTCTTAATGGCGCGGTCGCGGAATTGTCCGCATTGCCAGGCTACCGTCTACTGGATTGCGCGCCCGTCTGGGAAACAGCCCCCTGGGGCAGGGAGGATCAACCAGGCTTTTTGAATTCCGTACTGGCTCTGGAGGCGTTGACAGGATCGCCTGAAGGGTTGTTACAGGATTTGCTGCGTATCGAGCAGCGTTTTGGACGGGTACGCAGGGAAAAATGGGGGCCGCGCACACTGGATCTGGATTTGTTGACGTGGGGGGGCGAAATGAGAGCGGCGGAAAGCCTGACACTTCCTCACCCACGCATGAGAGAGCGGGAGTTCGTGATGGTTCCGCTTGGCTATTTATTGCAGAAACATCCAGAGTGGCAGCATGAATGGCTGCTGGAGTGGAAACTCTGGTATCAGGAAGGCAGAGGTTCTCTCGGAGAACCTGCGGGATACTTGCGCTGGGGTTCTCATGTTTGAGGTAAAAGAGAAGCCCAGGATGGTGGAGCGAGCCTTTCTGGTGGGAGTGGAGTATCCGCAGGTAGATGCGGGAGAGACGGAGTGCCTGCTGGAGGAATTGGCCGAACTGGTGTCCACATTGGGAATTCAAGTGGTTCACAAGATGAAAGTGCGCCTGTCTGAACCCAAACCGCGTTTTTTGTTGGGAACGGGCAAGGTGGCTGAAATTATGGAGGAGGTGAAGCGACTGCAGTGTGACGTGATTGTGTTTGACGATGCACTGGCACCCGCCCAGCAACGCAACTGGGAGCAGGAGAGTGGGGTATGTGTGATAGATCGACAGGAGGTGATCCTGGATATTTTTGCCAGCCGGGCTCAGACACGCGAGGCGGTATTGCAGGTGGCGTTGGCCAGGATGGAGTACAGTTTACCGAGATTGAAACGGGCGTGGACCCACCTGAGCCGTCAACGTGGTGGGGGAACCAATATGCGAGGACAGGGAGAAACACAGTTGGAGGCGGATTCGCGCCTGGTGCGCGACCGCATTGCCCGTTTGAAACGCCAGTTGAAGGAAGTGGAGCGTCAGCGTGGTACCCAGCGCAAGCAGAGAATGCGGGTTCCCCTGCCGACAGCCTCCATTGTGGGTTATACGAATGCGGGTAAATCCACCTTGTTGAACACGTTGACGGGGGCTTCTGTACTCAGTGAGGACAAGCTGTTTGCCACTTTGGATCCCACCACCCGACAAATGGATTTGCCCCGCGGGGAAAAGGTTCTGTTGACGGATACGGTCGGTTTTGTGCGCCGTTTGCCGCACCATCTGGTGGATGCGTTTAAGGCGACGTTGGAAGAGGCGGTCCTGGCGGATGTTTTATTGCATGTGTTGGATGCCACCAGTCCTGAAATTGAGAAGCACTACGAGACCACCAGGGAGGTATTGGGAGAGCTTGGCGCAAAGGATAAAGCCACGCTTGTCATACTGAATAAAATAGATTTGCTGCCCTCGGACGAGGCTCGCATGGCAATGACATATCGTTTCCCTGATGCAGTAATGGTAAGCGCCAGAACCGAATATGGAATTGATGAATTGCGGACGAGCATAGCCGCATTAGTCGCAAGAAAACGGCAGGAGCCGCGCAAATTGGTGATTCCGTGGAATCGGCCTGAACTGGTTGCGTTGTTGCGGCAGACGGGAGGAGTTTTACAGGAAAATCCCGAGGAAGATGGACTCCATGTCTGGGCAGAGGTTCCCGCACGATATTTATATAAGTATCAGGACCTCACTGTATAATGGAGCAAAGAAAAAATGGATTTGTGTACTTTTAATCTGGATATATCCCGTAGGAACTCTAGGGTGGCTGAATTTACCAATGGAATATAGGGGGCCGTTTGCAGACGGTGCCCGGACTATTGATTACTAAATATTTACATGAATAGTAAACACCTGGCACAGAAGGTAGAACTTCCCGATTGCGGCATATTTGTCGGTTCAGGGATCATGAATTCCATCAGTGGCACTCTGATAGGTGCGGGGCAGACGTTTACCGTATGGGTGCCTCAACTGTATTCACCGATTGAATTACTGGATAAGATTCTGGAGGACAATCAGGGCAATCTGGTGCAGTACTGGGGATTTAACGGAGGGTCGTATCCAAAGACTTTTGCCCGCCATCACGCGCTGGAGGATATTGGTCTGGATGCTCCCGACATAGACTTGGAAAACGGTAAGTATCTGAGTGCTTCGGAGTGGATAAATCCGGATCAATACAGGGATCGTTTTGGCGCAGGCGTATTGAAGCTGATCCGCGAATCGGTGAAACGGGGGATTTATATTGCCTTGTTGTACACTGAGTCGAATGAGGAATGGTCTCAGCAGTTTATTGGTGAGGGTGGAAAATATTATCTGGGATACGACTTTGGTGAGCGTTTTACGTTTCGTTTTGCACACGAAGGTGGAGGTCAGAAAATTGCTATACCCTCTTTGCGGGTATTGGCGGACGACCTGATGGGTCGTGTTGCGGAACACGTCAAAGAACGTCATGACAAAGGCTGGGGCAATGTATCGGCGACCAGTTCCAATTTCCACCTGGATTACGAAATTGCTGCTGGCGCAGACATCCCGATGGTGGAGGATTTCGCATTCAAGCACCTGAATTTGGCCTCTGCGCTGTCGCGCGGATTGTATCGTCAGTACAACCTGCCGTTGTGGGGAACCCACCTGGCCCACGAGCACTATTCGTGGATACCATACGCGAATGAGCACAAGTTCGACCTGCTGCGCGCTTCCATGTACCACAAGTATATGGCTGGAGCCAAGGCGATCATTAATGAGAGCGGCGGTTGGTATCTGGAAGGGTGCCTGGTGGAAGATTCCCCCATGTATGCGACGCCCCGCGTCCCTTCTGAGGGGGGTATCCATAGAAGGGAGTTACGGGATATTCTGCCATTGGCGCGGGAGGCTTGCAAGACGTTTGGGCACATTGACTATCATTCACCGACAGCAACGCGTTATCGCAAGGAGATCTCGGACTTCTACGACTTTGTGAAGGCCAACGGAACTCCTGCTGGCCAGCCGGAGACGACTCTGGCGCTGGTGAAGGGCAACCTGGACCTGGGTCCCGAGCAGCACTGGGACAACTCGGTGATTGCAGGAATGTATGATGTTGCGGATCAGAATCCGTTCTGGCGCAGCGGCCAGCCCGAGCGCGGCTGGAATATTGCCACCAAGGTGTTCTATCCGCGGCCGAATGTGTTGGATCCAAATCCGAATCTGTTCCTGTCGGGCACACCATACGGCCAGGTGGACGTGGCGAGCTTGGCAAACGATTGGGCAGATGCGAAGTTTCTCAATTCCCAATACAAGGCTTTGCTGTTTACGGGTTGGAACACCTGTTCGGACAAACAGTACGGTGAGCTATGCGAATATGTGCGCAACGGCGGTATTCTGTTTATCTCAATACCGCAGTTGTCGAAGAACGAGACGCGCAACTATTCTTCCTACACCGTGGAAGAACTGGTAAACGGCGGTGACTTCAGTGAGCTGTGCGGAGTGAAGGTACTGGGCAAGGGCGAACGCTTCTACTGGGCGACTGCTCCTGACCGTAAGGGGGAGTTGGGTTTCAAGCACCCACGTCGCTTTGGCATCATGTCGATGCCACGCGGCAAGGTGGAAGTGGTCGATCCAGAGATCGAGGTGCTGGCGGTGGAAGATGAGGAAATGGAGCCTGTGTTGTTTCGTCACAAGCTGGGCAAGGGAACCGTGTATTTCCTGAATACCTGGAGCTATCCGGGAGCGACGGACCAGGATTACGGCCCTGGAGCCACCGTGGGCTCGCCTGGACTGGTGGGCTACGTGTATCGTCACATCGCCCGTCAGGTGCGTGGCAAGGTGTGGATCACTGATGACCGCGAGGACGCGGGCAAGCAGTGCGAATACGTGGCGTATTCGTATTTTCCAGACGATGGCCGCGTCTGCCTGCAGAATATCGACTTCAAGAATCCGCATACGGTCTGGCTACACCACTGGTCGGCAGTGGACCGCATCGAATTGGCTCCCGGTGAGTTTCGCCTGGTGGAGTCGGTGAAGGATATTTACAGCAAGCCGTTATAGGACGAGGAATAACCACCAGGACGCAAAGACACTAAATTTAATGGATGGAGGGAAAACCGCAGATTGCGCAGATTTTCACAGATACGGAAACATCAATACACGACAAGATTGTGTGAAAATATGAATGATTCAGAACAATTCTTATCTGCGAAAATCGGTGAAATCTGCGGTTTCTTTATTCCTTAGCGCGCTTAACGGCTTTTCGTGAGCCCTTTCCCCTATTCTTATTTAATGAAAAAAACACCACATCTGCGACTAAAAGTAGAACTACCTGAATGCGGCATGTTTGTCGGCACAGGGATCATGAACTCGATATGGGGGGGCTTGGTTTGCTCCGGGCGCACGCACACCACCTGGGTGCCACAATTGTTTAATCCAATTGAGTTGTTGGACAAGATTCTCGAGGACAATCTCGGTAATCTGGTCCAGTTCTGGGCATTCGGTGGAGGGCATTACCCACCGACTTTTGCGTTCCATCATGCGCTGGAGGATATCGGGTTGAAGGCTCCTGCAGTGGATTGGAAAAATGGCAAAAACCTGCATGTTTCCGAGTGGATTGATCCGAAAAAGTATGCGTCCCGGAATGGTGCTGGTGTGCTGAAGTTCATTCAGGAATCGGTCAAACGCGGGATTTATGTGGCGTTGCTCTATGCCGAAGCCAAGGAGGAATGGTCGCAGCAGTTCATTGGTGCCGGCGGTAAGTTTTACCTCGGTTACGACTTTGGGGAACGGTTTACCTTTCGTTTTCAGGAGGAATATGAAAAGGGTGGTGGCGATGCGGTGACAATAAAAGCCGCCAATAAGGATTTGGAAAAAGGTAAATCCCTGTCCTTGCGTACACTGGCGGATGATTTGATGCGTCGTGTGGCTGCGCATGTGAAGGAGCACCACGACAAAGGTTGGGGCAATGTATCGGCGACCAGTTCCAATTTCCACCTGGATTACGAAATTGCTGCTGGTGCGGACATCCCGATGGTGGAGGATTTCGCATTCAAGCACCTGAATTTGGCTTCTGCGCTGTCGCGAGGTCTGTACCGTCAGTACGATTTGCCGATGTGGGGAACGCACTTGGCACACGAGCACTACTCGTGGATACCATACGCGAATGAACACAAGTTCGACCTGTTGCGTGCGTCCATGTATCACAAATATCTGGCGGGTGCGAAAACGATCATCAACGAGAGTGGCGGCTGGTATTTGGAAGCCCAGTTGGTGGACGATGGTCCGATGTTTGATACGCTGCGCGTGGAACCAGGTGGTTCTATTAATCAGCGTGGTTCCGATTTGATTCTCCCTAATATTCAGGAAGCCAAGAAAGATTTTGGCCGTATTGATTACCATTCACCAACGGTGAAGCGTTGTCGCAAAGTGATTTCCGATTTCTACGATTTCGTGAAGGAAAACGGCACTCCAGCCGGACAGCCGGAATCCACCATTGCCTTGGTGAAGGGAAATCTGGATCTGGGACCGGAACAGCATTGGGATAATGCTGTAGTGGCGGGAATGTATGACGTCGCAGAAAAGGATCCGTTCTGGCGCAGCGGCCAACCCGAGCGCGGCTGGAACATTGCCACCAAGGTGTTTTATCCACGGCCTGAAGTATTGGCCCCGCATCCGAACATGTTCCTGTCGGGGACCCCGTATGGTCAGGTGGATGTCACCAGTTTTGCAGATGATAATGTAGATGCGAAGTTCCTCGGTTCACAGTACAAGGCGTTGCTGTTCACCGGCTGGAATACCTGTTCGGACAAACAGTATCGTGAATTGTGTGATTATGTCCGCAACGGCGGTATCCTGTTTATCTCGATTCCGCAGTTGTCGAAGAACGAGACGCGCAACTATGCCTCCTACACCGTGGACGAGCTGGTAAACGGTGGTGATTTCAGCGAGCTGTGCGGGGTGAAGGTACTCGGCAAGGGCGAACGTTTCTACTGGGCGACTGCTCCTGATCGCAAGGGCGAACTGGGCTTTAAACATCCGCGTCGCTTTGGCATCATGTCAATGCCACGCGGCAAGGTGGAAGTGGTGAACCCGGATATCGAAGTACTGGCGGTGGAAGATGAAGAAATGAAGCCCGTGTTGTTCCGTCACAAGCTGGGCAAGGGCACCGTGTACTTCCTGAATACCTGGAGCTATCCCGGGGCGACGGACCAGGACTACGGTCCCGGCGCCACGATTGATTCACCTGGTTTGGTGGGCTATGTGTATCGCCATATCGCGCGTCAGGTGCGTGGCAAAGTGTGGATCACTGACGACCGCGAAGACGCCGGCAAGCAGTGCGAATACGTGGCGTATTCGTATTTTCCAGACGATGGCCGCGTCTGCCTGCAGAATATCGACTTCAAGAATCCGCATACGGTCTGGCTACACCACTGGTCGGCAGTGGACCGCATCGAATTGGCTCCCGGTGAGTTTCGCCTGGTGGAGTCGGTGAAGGATATTTACAGCAAGCCGTTATAGGACGAGGAATAACCACCAGGACGCAAAGACACTAAATTTAATGGATGGAGGGAAAACCGCAGATTGCGCAGATTTTCACAGATACGGAAACATCAATACACGACAAGATTGTGTGAAAATATGAATGATTCAGAACAATTCTTATCTGCGAAAATCGGTGAAATCTGTGGTTTCTTTATTCCTTTGCATACATCACAGCTTTGTGGCTTCGTGTCCTGGTGGTGAAAAGGGAATTGAAAAAATTTTCTGTCTGCTTTTTTTCGACAGAATGGCATTCATTTTTCTGCACTCTCCCAAAGATAATTCCAGATGACTTTCATTAAGGTGAACAGTTCGTGGCTTTCGATGATTAAAGCATAGTTTTCCCTGGCGCTGGCAATAATGGCGATTTTGTCGTCGAAGAGTGTCATGTTCACGACTTTCTCGCTCTGCGGTAGCGAAATGTAGCGCACCTTGCGGTAGTGTTCGTCGCCGGGTGCCAGGATGGGTTCATCGATTTCCTGCTCGCGAATGCGAATGGCATGGGACCAGATTTTCTGTTCCACTCTTTTCTGCACAAAACTCTTTAGGTAACGGCGTCCGACTACGTCCACAAGGCTGCTCATGGAGCCAAAATAAAAATATTCCTTCTTTGAAGTTTGCAACAGTTCATCATGGAACTGGCGTATCCCTTTCACCCCCTCATAATAGCGTACTTGAGGGATTTTCGAGGTGTGGTTATAGAGCATATTCAGACTGGGCAACAGATCATCCAGTAAAGACTTTTGCCGCTCCAGCCGCAGTTGCAGACTCTCGGGCTGCAAGGCCTTGTAGATCCGCTTTCGTCCCGAAAAGCTGACGACGACCAGGCCTTCCGCTACAAACTCGCCAAGCAGGTCGTAGACGGTGGTACGCTTGAGGCCAGCGGCTTTCGCCAATTCTGCGGCCGAACTGGTCTGGGCGCGCAACAGGACGTTGTAGAGAACCGCCTTTTTACCGTTAAATCCAAATTCTTTAAGTTGTTGAATAATATTCATTTCCTCTATTTTGTCGGTTTTTTTCGACACCAAATAAGCGTTGACGTCAACATCAAATAGATCGAGAAACCAGGGATTCAAACCACGCAGAGAAAGATTTTTCCTATGAAACCAGTCAAAAGAGTTTTGTTTTGTTCCATGGATGGAGTTCGTCCCGACGCGATTCAGGCGACCCGCACGCCGAACCTCGACCGGTTGGTGCGCGAGGGAGCCTCTACCTGGAACGCCCGTACGACATTGCCCTCCAGTACGCTGTCCGCCCACACTTCCATGTTGCGCGGGGTGGATACCTCGCGCCACGGCATTAACACGA
>CAZYDZ010000081.1:0-9933 GCA_964646535.1 uncultured Opitutaceae bacterium | reverse complement strand
ACGATACCGCGTGGAACGTATGTGGTGTGAGTTGGGGGAATCCGTGCAGAAAAGGCAGACACGGCAACGACGGCGTCCGAATCGGCGCCGGCAACGCCAGCCGAAGGAGGGAGAATCGGAAGCGGACGATTCACAGGAGTCTTGATTGTAGGAGCGGCTCTATGCCGCGACCAGGTCCACACATTATTCAGATCGCGGTATAAAGCCGCTCCTACAAACTGGTTGCGGTGAATGCGTGGCAAAGGGCAATGCCAGCAGCATCGGCTTCGTCGGTGGGAAGGGCGTTGGGGAGGCGCAACATTTGTTGCAGGGTGCGAATCATTTGTTCCTTGCTGGCGCGTCCGTAGCCGACAACGGCCTGTTTGACCCGCAGCGGCGGGTATTCGGTGATGGGCAGTTGACGGCGCGAAGGAGAGGCGAGGGCAGCCCCACGGGCGGAACCCAGTGTCATGGCGGTCTGAAAGTTTTGTACATAGATCGCCTGTTCAACGGCTACTTCATCAACCTGGAAACGCTCCAGCAGGGCGTCCACGCGGGTAAAAATCGTCCCCAGGCAAGCGGTCATGGAGGGCTTGGGTCCGATGCGTATGGTTTCACTGAACAATAAGACGGGAGAGTCTGTCTTGCGGCAGTCGAGCAGCGCCAGTCCGGTGGCGCGCAGGCTGGGATCGATGCCGAGAAACACTCCTTTGCGCCCGCGTGTAGCTACCGTAGGCACGTGATTGGTTGCGGTGCTGCGGGAGTCAGGATTGCGGATATATTCCGCCCAGAGTTTGCGCGAACGACTCAAGAAAAACAATGGATTAGGAGACTCCAGCAGTAGGGAGAACCGCAGGCAACGGCAACAGTAAACGGAAAAGGGCGCTGGTACATTTTGAAACCACAGATGAGTGCAAATTTTCGCAGATGAAAAATTCTCTCATTAGGATGCAAAGGCCACAAAGGTTTTGAAAAAGAGGCTCACGCGAAGGTGAGAAGCCTTTCTTTGATCTCACGGATTGCGTTTTGTTTTTCGATTGGTGAGAGTGACAGTGAGATTCATGGGTAAACAGGAAAGCCATTTGTTAATCGGGGAGGGAGAGCTTGCGCCAGAGCTGGTATTGCGTGGTGTGGCAAAGCGATTTGCGGAGGGGAATGTGGTGTTGCGGGGGATTGATCTGACGGTGGAGCCAGGCAGCTTTGTGGCGATCCTGGGGGAGAGTGGCTCGGGTAAATCCACCTTATTGCGTATGCTGGCCGATCTGGAATCATCGAGCGAGGGAGGTATTCGGATTGGGGAAAAGAGTCCTGCGGAATATCTTCCGCATACGGCATTTGTTTTTCAGGAGGCCACTTTGCTGCCGTGGAAACGGGTGCTTGCGAATGTGGAGTTGCCGTTGCGCATTCGCGGCATGGACAGGGAGGAGAGGCGTGAGAGAGCACGGCATTGGCTGGCCCAGGTCGGGCTGGCGGATGCGGCGAATCTCTATCCGCGTCAATTATCGGGAGGAATGCGGATGCGGGTTTCGTTGGCGCGTATGTTGGTGCGTAGTCCGGGATTGATGTTGTTTGACGAGCCTTTTTCCGCGTTGGATGAAATTAACCGTCAGTACCTCAACGAATTGCTGTCCGCGCTTTATGCGCAGGATCGCTGGACGGGGCTGTTTGTGACCCATTCGGTGTCGGAGGCGTTGTTTTTGGCCAGTCGTGTATTGGTGATCGGCGGCAGACCAGGGTATATTGTGGGAGACTTTGCCTTGCCGTGGAAATTTCCGCGCACTGCGGAACTGCGTAATAGTTCGGAGTATTTCCGATGGGGTGAAAGACTCTCCAATGTCCTGCGCGAAGCGCGCGCGGCGAACGGGGAAGGGGGCAGGCCATGAGCGCTCGCAAGGTGTGGCTATTGCCCTTGTTCGGAGGAATCGCATTTCTGGTGTTGTGGCAGTTCGTTGTCTGGTTTGGTGGAATCTCGCCTTGGCTACTGCCTGGTCCCGCACAGGTGATGGATGCTGGCTGGAGCGTGCGAGCCGACTTGCTGCAGGCGGCAGCAGTTACTTTTCTGGGGGCAGTAACAGGCTTTCTGGCGGCGGTGGCAATCGGGTTTATTCTGGCGGTGTTGTTTAATCTGTCGCAGGTGTTGCGCTGGATTTTTTATCCGTGGGTCTTGATCCTGCAGATGGTGCCAGTGATTATCCTGTCACCTCTGTTTGTGGTTTGGTTCGGGCCTGGGTTTCCCAGTGTGGTCACAGTGACGTTTATCCTCTGTCTGTTTCCCGTGGTGGCCAATACCACACAGGGAATGATGTCGGTAGACCGCAATCTGCAGGAACTGTTTCATGTGTGTGGCGCCAGCCGCTGGCAGCGCCTGTTCTGGCTGCGCGTGCCGTATGGATTTCCGCAATTCCTGACAGGCGTGCAGATATCAGCGACACTGGCTACGGTGGGGGCTGTCGCGGCCGAATTACTGGCTTCTTCCTCGCGAGAAGGAGGGCTCGGCTATCTGGTGGTGATTTATAGTCGCAGCGCGGAGATCGCCCGTGTGATGGCCGCTGGGTTGACGGCCTGCCTGCTCGGGTTTTTAATGGTCATTGTAGTATTGCTTCTGAACCGTTTATGTTTACGAAAATGGCACGATTCCTATCACGCTTTACGCAATTCCTGAAGCCAGTCTGTTCTGTACGGAACAGTTTGTTGTCTGTCTCGTTAGGCATGTTTTGCCTGGTTGGATGCACCAGGCCAGATGCCAATCAGGTGCGCGTACAGCTCGACTGGTTTCCAGAGCCGCAGCACGGCGGACTGTATCAGGCGCTGGCGCTTGGCTATTTTGCAGAGGAAGGACTGGATGTGAAACTACTTCCAGGTGGGACAAATATCCATGTCCTGTCCATGGTGGCTACGGGGCAGGCAGAAATCGGTCAGAGCGCCAGCCTGCAGACCATGCAGGGGATATTGGCAGGAATGCCTGTCATTACCATTTCGACCCAATTCCATCGTTTGCCCAGCGTGCTGCTGATGCACGAGGAAAACATCGTGCGGGATTTTCCCGATCTCAATGGCAAGACCATTATGGGACGTGTGGAATCTCCATATATCCCGTATTTGAAAAAGAAATATAATATAGACTTTAACGTCATGGACCAAACTTTTGCCTGGGGACAATTTCTGTCCGATAAACAGTTTATTCAGGAGGGGTACTTCATTGCGGAGCCGTACAACTTGCGCAAACAGGGGGCGAACGTGCGCTGGCTAGCTTTGTGGGACAGCGGGTATGAAGGCCTGGCCACGCTTTGTGCGAACCTGAAATGGCTGGATCAGCACCCGCCACAGGCCAAGGCCTTTTTGCGCGCATTGGAACGCGGTTGGGAGTCCTATCTGAATGACGATCCTGCTCCTGCTCATGTGTTGATGAAACAGCAGCATCCGCAACTGGAAGATGGTTTTTTAGCGTTTTCGCGCGATATGATTATTCAGGAAAAACTGGTCACTGGTGATCCAGAGACGGGAGACCGCCTGTTGCGGATTAATCTGCAGCGGATTCGGCGTCAGATTGAACAGATGGAGTCGGTGGGCGTGTTTGAGCAGGGGAGCCTCAGCGTGGAGAAAGTAGCGACCAACCGCTACTTCGACTCTGCAGAATAATCATGAGCCTGTCCCGTTATCGGCATATTATCTGGGATTGGAATGGAACCCTGATGGATGATGCCTGGCTCTGTGTGGAGGTGCTCAACGAATTACTGCAGCGCCGTTCACTACCGCCTGTCAGCATGGAGTTTTATCGCAAGGAGTTCGGGTTTCCTGTGGTCAATTATTACCGCAAGCTCGGCTTCGATTTTGAGAAGGATTCTTTCGAGAAAGTCAGCCATGAGTTTATCGGCGCTTACAATCAGCGACGCCTGGAGTGCTCGTTGTACCCGGGAGTGGAAGAGATTTTGCTGTTGTTGAAAGACAAGGGAGTGACCCATTCCGTGCTTTCCGCATATCGCCACGACACGCTGCATGAAATTGTTCAGCATTATGAACTGGATACACATTTTATCGGCATCAATGGGCTCGGTGATATTTACGCAAACAGCAAAGTGGATCTTGGTTTGCGTTGGATAGAACAGCTTCCCTTTGCGCGTTCCGAGATTCTTTTGGTGGGAGATACCGAACACGACTACGAGGTTGCCCAGGCACTGGGAGTTTCCTGTGTGCTGCTCGAATATGGGCATCACGAGCCTGTTCGCCTGCGCTCTCTGACCGATCTGGTGCTGCCCGATATCCATTCATTGAAGCAGTGGGTATTGGGGTAGGCGCGAATGTTGCCAGTGTAAGAAGATTATCCATGTAGGAGCGGCTTTACGCCGCGACCATGCCACCCTCGCATTTAGATCGCGGCGTAAAGCCGCTCCTACAAGAAAACACGAAGGTATGACACTCCTCCAGAAATGTTTTTGATAAGGGAGTAAATGTATTTTTTTCAAAAATAAAAAAGTTTTTTACTAAAAATTATTGACTGGATAAAAATAATGTGATGGAACTCTGCTTGTGATTTCACCGTGGAGGGTGAGATAACGGAGAACAACAAGGAGGATTTATGGGAGAGTTTATGGAGCGGGTATGGCACGTCGGCATGGAGATGCCGTCCATATTGGGGAAATGGATTGTGTATGCCCAAGCGGGGAGTGGATCGTTGCAGGAAGTCAGTGACACAATCCGCAAGGGAGTGGCTGGGATCATTGGTATTATTCTGTTGGTGGTCTTCATTATGGGGGTACTCAAAGTTGTAGAGGGTATTAAAAATGGAGCGCGTGGCTCGGAGGGCAAGGAAGAGATATTCTGGGGAACCATCATGTGTGCGGCGCCACTGATTGTAGTGGCAGGTTTTCTGATGATATGGGGAGAGAGTCCTGTGCGGATTGAAGACATCGGCAATAGTCTGAGAGGAGGTTGATCATGCGACGCAGTTATCGAACGCAAATGGGGGAGTTTCGGAAAGTGGGCAGCAACTTCGGGTTGCCTGGGAATTATGGATTGTACCTTGTTGCCAGTGGGGTTGTCGGATTGTTCCTATGGCTGATGGTCAGTCTGTTGCCAGGGAATGCCAATCCTGTATCTGCAATATCCATGGTCACGGCGCTGATTCCCCCGGGATTAACGGCATGGGCGATTTTCGGTTTTCTTTTGGGCAAACCCCCGCACTATGCGACCGATCTGTGGCAGAGTCTTGGCAGGCGCTCTTTTACGGTCAGCGAAAGAAACAGACTCCGTTCTGGCAGCAATCCGTTTTCACGTCTGGAGGGGCTGTCATGAATACACTGCCGCCAGTCTATCCTGGAGAAGGGTTACTGTTGTTTGGCGAGGAGTTGTCCGTGGAGACTCCCCTCGCACTGGGGATTCGGTTGGAGCTGCCGCCAATCGACGGAGCATCCGTGTCCGTGTTGAACCTGCTGGATGATGCACTGAGGTATCTGTTATTGGCGCTGGGAGAGGATTATCGGATGCAAATGCGCTGGTCCGTTACATCTGACTACGAGGATATTCTGGAGCAATACGCATGTCGCGTCATGCCACATCGGACGAACATCGGCAACTGGGTCAGAAGGGAGCGTTTTGAGAGGCATCGGCGTCAGCAGGAGAGTGGTCTGCTCAGGCGAGAGCAAATGACGATATACTTGTCTACCTGCGGGTGTCGTACGGTATCCGACAAGTTCAATGCGCGGGAGATCTTATCATACCTGCGTCAGCAAAAGCGCAATATGGAGTCTATATTCAAGGGATTCATATCCGTATTCGGAGATACGCCTTACCTGATGCTTGATGACATGGGAAATTATCGGGAATGGTACATGCATCAGAATCCGTCGTGTCAGGTGCGCGGTGGTGATGAATTCTGGAAGCATACCTTTGATAAGGATTCATCGTTGCAGTGGATGTGTGAGAACAGTGATGCGCGCATGGAGAAGACGGAGTATGGGACCGGGTTTTATCTGGATGGTTACCATCACGCAATGCTGGTTCTGCGCGAATGGCCAGCCACGTTGCAGCCAGGGGATATTCGCCGCTTGACGGCCATGACAGGGTATCCGATTTCAATCGTGCAAAATATTCGGCCATTGTCCGCCCAACAGGAAATTGAGCGTGAGACCACTGCGTTGAGGCGTTTGCATCGCGAACTGGAGGAAAAGGAAGATGGCTTTGTCCATCGTGTGGAAGCGGATAAACGCAGAGACAAGCTGGATGCGCTTCAGGACGGGAGGGTGAGACCTTATCGCGTGTTGACCCTGTTGAGGGCATGGTCCAGAGAGGCGGATGAATTGAGCTCGGCCATGCAGGAGATCAAGACCGCGCTCGATGGATGGGGAATGCGTTACTATCAGGTGAACCAGGTTGCACAGGCAGAAAACCTGTTTACGGAAAGTTTTCCAGGCCACCTGTTTTCGGGCTATCGCGGTTACGACCTGTATGCGACATCTGATTTTCTTCCCTCACTGTTGCCTGCTTCCAGCACGTTTGTAGGAACGGGAAATTCCGTAAATGAAGGCGACATTCTTCTGGAAGGAGACTGTGGTAATCTGTGTACGCTCAATTTGTTTGTTGGAGACACTCCGCAGAATGCGATGGTTGTGGGAACCAGGGGCAGTGGTAAGTCGGTGTTGCTGGATGAAATACTGGGACAGGCGGGAGACCAGTTTGATTTCCTGTGTATTGTTGAGGAAGGATTGTCCCATGAAGTGCTGACGCGACTGATGGGCGCCGAGCCGATTATCCTGACCCCTGATGGCAATCAGACGCTCAATTACCTGGATACCAGGGGGCTACCTTTGACGCAGAGCCATCTGGCGTTTTGTCGGGCAATTGTTATGAAGATGTGCGGGGTGTCGGCGGATGCCAGGGGAGAAGTCCAGGCGGAGTGGCTGAGGGAATATGTGCAAACCCTGTATTGGGACTATTATCGCGCGTGGATCACACGAAACCAGGAGGCATGGCCTGAATTGAGCCGCTTGGCCTGTGCATGGCACCAGCGGGTACGCCAACAGGGCAAGGGGTTGGCTGATCCCGTGCAGGCGTTTCACGAAGTCATGGAATGGCATCAGAGTTCTCCAGACCAGTTACAGCAGAGTATGGCAGGAGAAGCGGAGGCATTTGCCAGGACGGCAGATGGAGAGTTGTGGATGAGAAATCTGGTATTTGCGTTTTTCCGTCCGGAGGAATATCCGCGCCATCGTCATCTGGTGGATCTATTGCGCTACCATGCGAGCCCACGCCATCCATCAGAGGAAATTTCATTACTGGCCAGCCGACTGAATGCATGGACTCACGATGAGGGAGTCTATGGGGCATTGGTGGATGGTGTGAGTAATCTACCCCTGAATCAGCGTATTTTGCACTTCGAACTGGGACAGATTCCTGAATCGGCAAAAGAGTTGAAGGATTTAATCGCCTTTTTACTGACCAGTGTGGTGCGCCAGGAGGTGATTCGCAGGCCGCGCAATGTACGTAAGGCCATCCTGATTGAAGAGGCGGCGCGTTTTCGCGAGATACCTGGTGGCGATAAGATTCTGGCGGAATTGTACGCACAGATGCGCAAATTTTCCTGTTGGGTGTTAACGGTGTTGCAGCAATACGCTCAGATTCGCCAAAGCCCCCTCAAGTCAGTGATCTTTGGCAACAGCAGCCAGCTTTGGCTGTTGCGTAGCCAGGATCGTGACGATCTTGAGGATATTGCGGCATTTAACGATCTTCCAGGCAATGCGGTTGAGACCGTATTGCGTTTTCCGTTGCCTGAACAACAGCAGGAAGAAGAGCGCGCGGGTTACTTTTATTATTGGGATAAAGGGCGGCTAACAGGAGGAACGCTGCGTGTGAGACCATGTCGGGAAATGCTCTATGTGGCTTCGTCGGGCGGGGCTCTTTTTGAGCAACGCCGAGAGCGTTTGTTGCAACATGATAATCTGTGGAATGGCGTATGCGCGGAGGCCAGACGGACATTCGGGAAAAATCGGGAGGAAATCCATGCGAGTGTGTGATCAAAAAGTATGGTCGTGCGTTGTCGTATTAATGCTGCTGTCTGCGGGCGGATGTCATTCATCGAAAGCGCTTTGGGGCCCAGCAAGCGCGGTGGGTGGAGCTGCTGTCGGAGCTGCGATATCCAGTGCGTTGTCAGACCATGCATGGGCTCCTGCAGGGGGAGCCCTGGCGGGTGGCATAGTGGGTGCGGGAACCTATTATATCGGTAAATCTGCGGAGGAAGAAGAGTATGCTTCAGGATATGAACAGGGATTATCCGACAGCATTAAAAGGCAGTATTGGATTCAGGCCCGCATGCAGAAAGTATTGAGGGCAGAGAAAGAATAACACGATAAACAGTAAGGAGGGTACGATGATGAGGAGAATGGTAGAGTGTCTTTCCTGGGGAGTATTGTCAGGTATTCTGGCGTTACACATTCCCGTGCATGGGCAAATGGCGGTGGCCGTGGTGTCGGATGTGCCGGAGACCATGACAAATATCAGGCGTTATCAGCAATATGTTTTGCAGGCGCGTCAATTCTTGGAGGAGGCGGAGTACTGGGTGGAGACAGGACAACAACTGTATCAGGTAATCGACAGGCTCGGCACCTCGGGTTCATTCTGGGAAAAAGTGGATTCTGTTCTGGATGGGCTCAATCTGGCGGGCAAGATTTCTGTGGATCAGGAATGGGGGGACGAGTGGTATCCTGATGAGTACCTGCGGATGGTAAGGGAGTCCGGCAGGTTTGGGCAGGCGTTGCAGGACACGGGGGACAAAGTGACTGCGGATCGGGATCTGGCACGCGTTTTGGGGCGCTCGCGCTATGTCCTCGGCTCAACTGTCGCCTATGCGGAGTCTATGCGCAAAATCCTCCAGGAAATGGGGCGGTTGGATGAGAGTGCGGAAGAACAGGTTAAGCATATTCTGAATGAACCCGTAACGGAGCAGGAGGGGGTTGCGGGATTACTGGAGAAAGAACAGGCGTTGCAGGTCATGGGGATTTCCGCCCAGGGGACGACAAATTCATTGTTGCGTACGTTGTTGCAGGCACAGGTGGAACAGTTTTCACAAACACAACTGGATCGGGTTACAGATTGGGAGTACGGGCAGGCTGCCGAGCTTGAGAAGATACGCCGTCAGTATGTACAGCGCAATGCCGCGTTGATGTGGTACCGCAATCGGGCGGAGCAGGAGATGGAACGGGAGAGAAGCCGCTATGAAAGTGATCGTGATGTACTTCAGACAGCGTCGCGTTTTGGTATCCAGAAATAAATACTGACAAATTTGGTGAGTGTAATGGCAATCAGTTTCTGGGTGTGTGTATTGGCCGTGTTGGCAGTTCCTGAAAACGGTCACGCAAGGCCCATGTATGGGGAGATAGATATCCGTTACGGTAATGATGAGAGACATGATATGTGGGCGACGGAGGGAGTCTACGGAGAAGAGCCTGCAATGAGTGTTCTGTTACTGAATGGAACGGGGTGGCAGTCTGGAATTGGAGAGGCCATGACTGTCACCTCACTTCCTCCGCGTGGGGATGAAATCTGGCAATTGCACGAAGACCACCGCAATGAGGTGAGGGAGGAGGAAGAGATGGCATATCAGGAACAGTTGGATCAACAGCACGAATTGGAGTGGGAATATCTCCATCTTCCCATGCGCAGCTACCCAGGGTTCTTTGATTACTTTCAGCTACAGACTTTATTCCCTCAAATGGAGGTCATGTTTTCGCGAATACATTATGTATTCTGGATTCTTAGTGGAGGGATATTGACTGTTGGTATGGTGTGGCATTTGTCACATGCCAATAGTGGCAGGGAAGCGGTTTACGCGGTAGCAGGGGTGTTGTTGCTGATCTTGGTAATGGGTGTATCGGCAAAGTGTATGCGGTGGGCTGATTATTTCGTGTATGATGTTGCGGATGTGTTGGGGAATATGGTGGCAGTGACCGAGCAGGAGGAGAG
>CAZYDZ010000080.1:4768-9945 GCA_964646535.1 uncultured Opitutaceae bacterium | reverse complement strand
CACTGTAGGAGGGGCTTTACGCCCCGACACAAAACCACACCCATTCGGTCGGGGCGTAAAGCCCCTCCTACAGGCAAAATCAGCGATAACCCTCTTAAACTAGTACCATTCGTGACTGTTCCCCTGCAAATTGAAATTCTGTTCAATGAATACAATGCAGCAGGCGCTTTTGCGTGTGCGACTCTGCTGACACTGTTTGGGTTATTCACCTTGGTGGTGAAAAGCTACGTGGAATATCGCAGCGAGAAGGAGGAAAGCAAAAGATGAGGAGAAGATATTTCGCAAATTTTAATCTTGATTCAATCAATGCGGCATTATATCGTAATGCGATATTTATATTGAAATACGTATTACAAGAGGGAGCGCGGTATTCGCGGGTTGACCGCAGAATTTTTTCCAAAGCATAAAAATGAAATATCTGAAAGTATGGATCGTGATAGGAGCGTTAATGGCTCCGTTACTGGGAGCCAGCGAAGCACTGGTTTCCACAGAGTGGGTGAGCAAGAACGGGCAGGACCCGAAGGTGAAAATCATAGAAGTCAGCGTAGAGCCAGGCCTGTACGAACGCGGTCATATTGCGGGAGCGCAGAATGTGCGCTGGCATACGGATCTGGTGAATCCTGTACGCAGGGATATTGTTTCCAAAGAGGACTTTGAAAAGCTGTTGTCCAAACTTGGGGTGACGCCGGACAGCACGGTTTTGCTGTATGGGGATCACAACAACTGGTTTGCCGCCTGGGGCGCTTGGGTGTTTACCCTGTATGGGCACAAGGATGTACGCCTGATTGATGGAGGGCGCAACAAATGGCAGGCGGAGAAACGCCCCTGGTCGATTGCCCCCGCGGTTGTGCAACCCACGCAGTATAAGGTGGAGCAAGTGAATGAAAACCTGCGCGCCCGTCTGTCGGATGTGCTTGCTGTTGTGGAGCAGGAGAAGGATGGAGTGTTGATTGATATACGCTCACCCGACGAGTACAGCGGCAAGGTGATTGCGCCAGCAGGCATTCAGGAACTGGCGATTCGCGCAGGACATGTGCCTGGGGCAGTCAATGTTCCCTGGGGAGCTGTGGTGAATTCGGCCGATGGCACATTCAAGAGTGCGGATGAATTGCGCGCGCTCTATGCGGAGAAGGGAGTTGATGGTTCCAAGCCTGTAATCACCTATTGCAGAATCGGTGAGCGCTCCAGTCACACCTGGTTTGTGCTCACCCGCATTCTTGGGTATGAGGCGGCAAACTACGACGGCTCCTGGACTGAGTACGGCAATGCTGTTGGTGTGCCGATAGACAATCCGTCAGGAACCATCTGGACGGGTAAATAAATTTTATTCCGCAAACTTGTTGTTTGTTGAATACCTGACCAAAAAGGCACAAGCGGTTTCTGCCGCTTGTGCCTACAAGGGGGAGTTTGAGCCATGACCGGAAAAACCACCATAAAGGTATCGCTGTTATTGGTACCCATCACATTCCTGATTTGTTTTGCCATTTATTTGGGGTTGCCTGGTCAAGAGGTTTTATCGCGGGAGGCAATCATCCTTATTGCGGGAGTCGTTTTGGGGGTGGCTTTACAGCGCTCGCGGTTTTGTTTTTTCTGCATATTGCGTGATTACTTTGAGAAGCGCGACAGTCGTGGAGCGATGGGCATTGTGGCTGCGCTGGCAGTGGGGAGCATCGGATACTGGGTAGTGATGGGCATCTTTGTTCCCGATCCGCATAGTGGATTTATGCCTCCCAACGCGCATATCGGTCCCGTAACGTGGGTGTTGGCGGCAGGAGCGTTATTGTTTGGATGGGGAATGGCATTGTCGGGTTCATGCATCAGTGCGCATCTGTATCGACTGGGAGAAGGTTCCGTATTGTCACCTGTTGCCCTTGCAGGCGCCTTTATCGGGTACTGGATTGCATTTCAGATATGGAATCCGCTTTATCTGAACGCATTGTCGGAAGGAACCGTGGTATGGTTACCGCAGCGGATGGGCTATGGGACAGCCTTGTTGCTGCAGTTGGCGTTATGCGCGTTTTTATTTTTCGTATTGTTGCGTCGATTACCCGTTCAGGAAAGGGCAGACGGAAAACGTTGGAACTGGCGCACCGTGAACCGTCGGGTATGGATTGAGCGCTGGCCGACATGGGTGGGTGGCATGGTGATTGGTGCATTGGGGGTTATTGCTTATTTGCGCTTTGCTCCGTTGGGAGTGACCTCGCAACTGGGCAGTCTGTCCCGCAGGGCAGGGAACACTTTGGGAATCCTGCCGGATCGGCTCGAAGGATTGGATCAGATAGGGGGCTGTTCCACCGTTGTGCAGAGTCAATGGCTGAATGACAACGGTATTCTCGTGATGGGACTCATTGCTGGAGCATGGTTTGCAGGGGTATTGTCAGGGGAGTTTGAAGTTGAGAGAAAGCGTCCGCTGGACTATGCGGCGGCGTTACTGGGAGGAGCCTTGCTTGGCGTGGGAGGAATGCTTAGTTTGGGATGTACCGTGGGGACTCTGTTGTCGGGCATATCCGCATTTTCACTGTCAGGATGGGTATTTGCTGTTTTCATGGTATTGGGGGTATGGAGTGGTCTGTACTTCAGAAGGAAAACCTTTTGGGGGAATCAATAAATTCATTTCATTATGAGCAATCCAACGGTATACAACGATTTTTGTCATGCGATTGGCAATACGCCCCTGATTCGCCTGAAAGGTTTTTCAGAGGCTCTGAACTGTGATATTCTGGGCAAGGCGGAGTTTCTGAATCCAGGAGGTTCCGTGAAGGACCGCACGGCATTGGGGATTGTGCTGGATGCCGAGCAGCGCGGGTTGTTGTCTCCAGGCGGGACGATTGTCGAGGGGACTGCTGGAAATACGGGAATCGGCCTCACACTGGTGGCACACGCCAGAGGGTATCGTTCCATTATTGTCATTCCCGATAATCAGTCCGCAGAAAAGATAGAGCTGTTGCGTGCGATGGGGGCTGAGGTGCGCACTGTTCCTCCTGCACCATTCAGCGAGCCTGGCAATTACAATAAAGTGGCGGCTCGTATTGCAGAGGAAATACCAGGCGCATATTGGGCCAATCAGTTTGACAATCGGGCCAATGCGGAGGTTCATTTTCGGACTACGGGACCCGAAATATGGGGACAAACAGAAGGGAAAATCACTTCATTTGCGGCTGCTATCGGCACAGGGGGAACTCTGAATGGCACATCACGTTACTTGAAAAGCAGGAACCCCGATGTTCATGTGTTGTGCCCTGATCCGTACGGGGCTGCAATGTGGTCATGGTTCCGTCACGGACACACTGAATTCGACGATGGTGATTCGATCGCTGAGGGAATCGGCCAGGGACGCGTAACTGAAAATGTTAAAGAGACTCCCGTGGATTCCGCCGTGCGGGTAAGTGATCGTGTTCTGGTGGAAATTCTCTATTATCTGTTGCGCGAAGAAGGGCTGTTTCTGGGGACATCCAGTGGAGTCAATGTTGCTGGGGCGATCCGTGCAGCGTTGTCCACGGGCGGCGGAACTGCGGTTACGATTTTATGCGACGGGGCGCAACGCTATCTGTCGCGATTGTTCAACCCGGTGTGGTTGCGGGAGCAGGCATTGACTCCAGAGGGCTGGGGAGTCAGCCAGATCATTGATGCGGTGGCTGAATTGGATTAAAATTAATGATTTGCAGTACGTTAACTGATAAACAGAAACGAGAAAAGTAGTCGTTGGAATTCAAAGAGGATTTTATGTAGGATGACAGGATGAATATTCGTTCCTGCGTCTGTTTGGGTATTTCGTTTTTGGCGGGAGTTGCCAGTTTGCTGGCAGATCCAGATGTGTCTGCGGAGAGCAGAGTCGAGCAACTGGAGCAGCGGATTCGCTTATTGGAGACCCGATTGGAAGCGGTAATGACTGTGCAGCAGCGCATGGAAGAAGCCTCAAAAGACAGTCCTGCCACGGTTCGTTCGACGACCGGGAGAGCCAGCGTATCTGCGGGCGCTGGAGGGCTGCGTTTTGAGTCGGAAGATGGCAGTTATCGCTTTCGGATCGGGTTGTTAACACAGATGGATGGGCGGTTCTACCTGGATGGCAACGGAGTGGATACGTTTGACATGCGCCGTGTGAATCCCGTTTTCGCGGGTACATTGTGGCAGGATCTCGACTTTCAGATCATGCCTGAACTGTCGGGCACCGTACGCATTCTCGATGCCTACGGTGATTATCGCGTGTCTGATCAGTTGCGGGTGCGTTTTGGTAATTTCAAAACGCCGCTCGGGCTTGAGCTGACACAGAGCAGTGGCAGCCAACGTTTTCCGGAAGACGGTTACGTGGCACAATTGTTACCGAACCGGGATATGGGGGTACAGATTTACGGTAAGGCCATGACGGAAAAGATTGAGTGGAAAGCGGGAGTATTTCACGGAGCGGTGGACGGACATAACGGAGCAGCGTCTGTGGATTCCAATAACAGTTTTGATCTGGCTGGATCGCTGCATCTGTATCCGTTTCGTGGCAGTGAGTCGGATTGGTGGCAGGGGCTCGGAGTCGGAGTGGCTGCCAGTTGGGGAAGGCAACACCGCGATGCCTCGTTGCGCATTCGTAATCAGCAGCAATTGGAGGTGTTGGCTGGCAAGGATATCAGGGAAAACGGAACCCTTTGGCGCATCAATCCGCAGCTTACTTATTATTGCGGTCCCCTTGGTATCATGGCCGAGTACATGTTGTCCAGCCGCGCGTTGGGACAGGATGCCATTGGCTATCAGCGCTACTACAATGAGGCTTGGAGCATCGAGGCCGCCTATCTGCTGACGGGAGAGAAGAACAGCTATGGCAAGATTGTTCCATCAAGTCCATTTCGTATGGGAACAGATGGCAGTGGCGCCTGGGAATTGGTATTGCGTTATACGGCATTGCGTATGGACCGATCTCTCTGGCACGACGGGCTGTTGAATGTCCAGCAGCCGAGTCAGGCCAATGGTTGGGGAGTGGCGGTCAACTGGTATGCCACCGAGAACTGGAAAGCCATTCTCAGCTACGATTATACGAATTATACGGGAGGCAAGGCCAATGGTGAAGATCGCAAGGCAGACCAGGCAATCCTGTCACGCGTACAGGTGAATTTTTAGTGTGAGAGAACTCTTTTACTGTTTGGGAGAGGACAACAGGGAAATATTCGTCCCAATCACTAAGATTGGGAGGT
>CAZYDZ010000080.1:0-4758 GCA_964646535.1 uncultured Opitutaceae bacterium | reverse complement strand
TATTGTTTTATAGATATAGCTATGAGACAGTATGCAATGATTAAAAACCTATTGTGTGTGTTGAGCCCTCTTTGCTTGCTGTGGACGGTCGGCAATGTGTGTGCTGAGAATGCTACTGATAGTGAGATGCAGCGTAGTGGACAGGGTGAAGCCGTATCAGTTGCAGACAAGACATTCGAAAATACTTTTGGTATGAAGATGATTTGGGTTGCAGCGGGAGAAATACCGGCCATTCGGAATAAAAGTGTGGAGGAGTTCAGCAGTATCACAGTGGACCGCGGGTATTATCTGGCTGCCACGGAAGTAACGCAGGCACAGTGGTTGAAATTGATGAATGACAATCCCAGTCGTTTTAAGGGAATGGATTTGCCCGTTGAGCAGATTACATGGGAAGATGCCATGACATACTGTCGCCGTTTGACTGAACACGAAAAAATGGCCGGTAGATTACCACATGGTTACGGTTATACGCTGCCTACGGAGATGCAGTGGGAATATGCGTGTCGTGCAGGTACGACAAGTAGTCATGCGGGTGAACTGAAAGAGATGGCATGGTATGGCATCAATGCCGACAAGCGGCCTCATCCAGTGGCAACAAAGCTACCCAATGCATGGGGTTTTTATGATATGCATGGGAACGTGTGGGAGTGGTGTTTGGACTGGTATACTAATGAGATAACGCCAGAGGGACATCTTCGCATTCGACGGGGAGGCAGTTGGTGGACCGATGCCTCCCTCTGTCGATCTTCCTTTCGCAGCCAATATGCTCCGCGGGGGTATAACCAGACTTTGGGATTCCGTGTTGCCCTGAGCGAAACTCCTTAGTCATCCATCGCAGTGATGCGCAGAATCTCTTATTTCTTGTTCTTTACTGAAGTGACGTAGTCCTGCAAAGAGCAGACGGTCATCTGATTGTTGCGCAGGGCCTGAATGCCTTTTAGGGTTGCGTAGGCGCCAGAGATGGTGGTCATGATGCAGACATTATGTGTGATGGCCACGGAGCGGATGACGTTTTCATCGCGCAACGGGATCGCACCAGAAGGAGTATTGATGATCATCTGAATCTCACCATTCTTGATCATGTCGCGCACATTGGGGCGCCCTTCACTGATTCGGTGCAGACGAGTGGCAGGGATACCAGCATCCACAAGGGCCTTGGCTGTGCCGCTGGTGGAAAAAATCTTGAAGCCAAACTCAACCAGTTGGCGAGCGATCACAATCGCATCGTTTTTGTCCTTGTCCTTCACTGACAGGAAGATATTGCCGCTGAGAGGCAATCCGGGTTTGGCGGCCAACTGGCTCTTGGCAAACGCCATGCCAAGGTCCTTATCAATCCCCATAACTTCGCCCGTGGAGCGCATTTCAGGCGTGAGTGCGATGGCAGAGCCAGGGAAGCGGGCAAAGGGGAATACGGATTCTTTGACGCAGTAATGGTCTGGTGTAATTTCCTTGGTAAAGCCGAGATCCTTCAGTTTTTCGCCAAGCATGACACGGGCGGCCAGTTTGGCCAGAGGAACACCAATGGCCTTACTGACAAAGGGAACCGTACGCGATGCTCGCGGATTGACTTCCAGTACGTAGAGATCGTTGTCCTTGATCGCAAACTGGATATTCATCAATCCGACCACGTTCAATGCGCGGGCCAGATCGCGGGAGGCCGTTTTCACGGTTTCCAGCATATCGGCAGACAAAGTGTGCGGTGGCAGCACCATGGATGCGTCACCACTGTGTACGCCAGCATACTCAATGTGCTCCAGCATACCGCCAATCACTGTAGTTTCCCCATCGGAGATGCAGTCGACATCCAGTTCGATGGCATCCTCAAGGAATTTGTCGAGCAGGACGGGTTTGCCCGGAGCGACGTCGAACGCTTCACGGATTACACGGGACATTTCCTCCTCGTCGTAGACGATGAACATACCGCGTCCGCCGAGTACAAAAGAGGGGCGCAGTAGAAGGGGAAAACCAATTTCACGAGCCTTGACGAAGGCGTCTTCCTGGGTCAGCACAGTGGCATTGATGGGCTGCTTCAGATTGAGCTTGCGCAGTATCCGTGTAAACAGTTCACGATCTTCAGCGGCGTCAATGCTCTCGGGAGAAGTGCCGACAATATTGACACCATTGGCTTTCAACGCAGTAGCAAGATTCAGCGGGGTCTGTCCGCCAAACTGGACAATAGCGCCGTAGCACTGTTCCTGTTTGTAGATTTCAAGGACGTCTTCAAGAGTCAACGGCTCAAAGTAGAGGCGGTCGGAGGTGTCATAGTCGGTGGAAACCGTTTCCGGATTGGAGTTGACCATGACTGTCTCAAAACCTTTTTCCTGCAATGCGAAAGAGGCGTGGACACAACAGTAGTCAAACTCAATACCCTGACCGATACGATTTGGCCCTCCGCCAATAATCATGACCTTCTTCTTGGTGGCAGGCAGGATTTCGTTGCCCATGCCATAGGAAGAGTAGTAGTAAGGGGTGAAGGCTTGGAATTCCGCAGCGCAGGTGTCGACTTGGCGATATACCGTACGCACGCCAATGGATTCGCGGTGCTGTTTGATCTGTTCCGCTGGAATCCCTGTGAAATCGGCGATCTGCACATCCGTGTAACCAGCGCCCTTGATTTGCTGGAAAAACACCTGATCCCATGTGTGGATGTCGCTATTGGCACGCATGGTTTTTTCCAGCTCGATCAGATCTTCGATCTGGCGCAGGAACCAGGGGTCAATGCCTGTCCAATCCTGGATTTCGTTGAGGGTGAAGCCTGCGAGAAATGCGTGGCGAATGGAAAATATCCGATGTGCATTGGGTTGAACCAATCCCGTGCGGATTTCATCCTTGGGCGGAGTCTCGATTCCGCCAAACTTACCGCCACCACCAAGGCCGCGGGAGCCGATTTCCAGGGAACGCAGGGCTTTCTGTAAAGATTCCTTGAATGTGGAGCCGATCGCCATGGCCTCGCCAACCGACTTCATGCTGGAAGTCAGGGTCGAGTTGGACTGGGGAAACTTTTCGAAAGTAAAACGTGGAATCTTGGTGACCACGTAGTCGATGGTGGGTTCAAAACTGGCTGGAGTAATTTGCGTAATATCGTTTTTCAATTCATCCAGCGTGTATCCCACGGCCAGTTTGGCTGCGATTTTTGCAATGGGGAATCCCGTTGCCTTGGAAGCGAGCGCGGAGGATCGTGAAACGCGTGGGTTCATCTCAATCACCACCATGCGTCCTGTTTTGGGACAAACTGCGAACTGAATGTTGGAACCCCCGGTTTCCACGCCAATTTCCCGAATGACTGCAAAAGAGGCATCGCGCATCAGTTGATATTCCTTGTCCGTCAGCGTCATGGTGGGAGCAACGGTAATGGAGTCGCCCGTGTGAACTCCCATCGGGTCGAAATTCTCGATGGAGCAGATGACCACGCACTGATCCTTGTTGTCGCGCATGACCTCCATTTCATACTCCTTCCAGCCGAGCAGGCATTCCTCGATCAACACTTCGTGTACAGGGGAGAGGTCCAGTCCGTGCTGTACCATGGTTTCGTACTCTTCCCGATTATAGGCAATACCGCCGCCGCTTCCACCCAAAGTGAAGCTCGGACGAATAATCAGCGGAAATATATTACCGAGAATCTGGCAGGCCTCACGAGCTTCGTCCAGCGTACGGACGGTACGCGAATGGGCGATATCCAGCCCGATTTTGGTCATCGCCTGTTTGAAACGCTCACGATCCTCTCCCTTTTCAATCGCGTCCTGTTTGGCGCCGATCATCTCGACATTATAGCGATTGAGAATCCCTTTGTCGGCCAGTTCACAGGAGAGATTCAGCGCAGTCTGACCACCGAGTGTTGGCAACAGGGCATCGGGACGCTCTTTCTCGATAATTTTCTCTAGGGTACCGACATCCAACGGTTCAATATAGGTGACATCGGCAAATTCGGGGTCGGTCATGATGGTTGCTGGATTGCTGTTTACCAGGATGACCTTGTATCCCTCTTCTTTTAATGCCTTGCATGCCTGCGTTCCGCTATAATCGAATTCGCAGGCCTGGCCGATGACGATCGGGCCAGAGCCGATAATGAGAATTTTCTGAATATCAGTCCGTTTGGGCATAAAGAAATACCTGGTTGCGTTACCGTAAAGTTCTGTACAAGAAAAGATTAGTTAATGCTGGAATCCCCCTGGAAGGGCATTGCAAGGCATGTGGGCAGGAAAAGGAGTACCCTCAATCTACCGTCCGCCATGCAATAGATAGGAGCCCGTATCGTCAATCCTGTTCGTCAGCAGAGTGCGTTTTTGAGACAATTCTCCATTTCTCCTCGTCATGACTGAAAAGGCTGTTTTACTGGTGGGGTTTTTCCTTTTCAATCAAGACGTGATCAGGAGCTTTTCCTGCTGGTCCGCCAATCATGAGATCCGACAATACGAATACAGCGCTGTTTGCACGGAAAATCCGCGAGCAAGTGGTTTGTGCCACTCACAGGGCAAAAGCCTCTCACACGGGCGGATCGCTGTCGATTGCTGATATTCTGGCCGTACTGTACGGGCAAATCATGCGCCATCGACCGACGGAGCCTGCATGGCCTGACCGTGATCGCTTGATTTTGAGCAAGGGACATTGCTGTTCGGCCCTGTACTCGTGCCTGGGGTTGTTGGAGTATTTCCCCTTGGAAGAGCTGCTGGATTACGGCAAGGATGGTTCCCGTATGATGAACCATGTCAGCCACCATGTTCCAGGTGTGGAGTTTTCAACGGGTTCACTTGGCCACGG
>CAZYDZ010000079.1:6726-9945 GCA_964646535.1 uncultured Opitutaceae bacterium | reverse complement strand
TACAGGGTGGTGGTGACCCAGGATGTGGATATGTGGTACACAGGGAGCGTCCCCAATAATGGTTGGGCCCTGTCATTGGAAGAGTCCAATGTCCTCATCAATCTGTCGACGTGCTGGCCTGTCGCGACACGTTCCGCGAGAGCCTGGGAGTTGATTGTCACCTATGAGCCTGCGCGCAGGGAAAGACCCCGCCCGTGATTTTTTATCTGATCCAAGATGAAGCTAATTGATTTTACTGTACGCGTTATTGTTCTGGCCGTCTGTCTGTCGGCTGTCCCTTTGTTCGCGCAGGCATCGCGTTCACCAGGCTGGGTGTCGGGATATCCGCAGCGGTACGAGCTGGAGGTTGTCGGGGATATGGAGAAAATTCCTTCTCATAGTATTCTGGCACAGATCCCGGTGGGAGGACGTTTACCTGATGGAGTGAATTTTCTTCCTGTGCAGGTGGCAGATGGTAGAGTGTATGCGGCGGCAGTGTTGTCCAATCCCGCCAGCGGAGAGGCGATGATCCAGTTTTACCGCAATGGCAATGATAGGAAATACTGGGTGTACCTGCCCGTTGTTGCACACAAGGATTTTCGTGCATCCCTGAGGGGCGCCAGGGTAATTGAGCCGCTTTCACTGGATCGTCCCGGCGCCGTGCTTCCCAAAGAGGGATTGACTGTTGAATACCGTGATTGGCAGGGCGACAGTATGATGGACTGGAAGGATGTTGCCGCTGGATTGCAGAATTCCTCTCTGATTACGGGAAACGCAATCGTCACTGAAATTATCCAGCACTACAATCCGTTCCGCCCTGCGGACGCCCGCAATTTTGCATCCTCGTTCCGTGGATACATCACGATGCCTGAGGATGGGCGTTATCGATTCTTTGTCAATTCGGACGATGCCTCATTTGTGTTCATTAACAATCGTCTGGTTCACATGGCGCCAGGGGGCAGTGTGTTTCGTACTGGCAGGCTGGATATTGATCATCCAACGGCAGGCGCACCCTTTGAGATCAAGAAAGGTACCTATCCGATTGAGGTGCATCAGGTGGTGGGGAATTCCTCAAATGCAAATCCGCGCATGATTTTTATTCGGGTCAAGCCTGATGACGTGACGAAGGACGGCGAGGACAAGTGGGATTATATTCCATTCACCGCGTACAGCCATGCCATGATGGCAACGGTAAACAGGGTGGAGCAATCCAGCGGACGTTTTGCTCCCGTGTTTACCATTGGGCAAGTGGATACGTTGGAAACCTCTGGCGTGATGATGTACTTGGTACACGTACAGGCGCATGGAGATATCGGTGACGGGAAGGAGCTTCGCTGGGACATGGGGGATGGCACTGTGGTAACTGGCAAAACCTCCTTCACGCATTTGTATTTGAGCGATGGTGTTTACGAAGTGACCCTGTCCAACGGCAGTAATGTGCCTGTGTATAAGAAGACCATTGCTCCGTTCTCCTTCCCGAGTAACACGAATCCCAATTCCCTGTCCCAGGCCGTGAAGAATCTGGAGGAGCGTGATATCTCAAAATTCAGCAGCAGTGATTTGCGCAAGATTGTGGAATTTCTTCGCTTGAGCCATCAACGCAATCGTTGGGACCTGCAGGAAAAGGTGGCTACGGCGCTGGTAGAAGATCCCACGACGGATATTGTGGCGCGCGCCATGGCGTACAGTGCGCTGGCCGAGGCCATGGGGCATAATGGCAAAGCCAGGGAGGGTGTGGATCTGATTGAAGGGAAATTGACGGATTTCAAGAATCAGCCTGGCTTGACGATACAGTTGCGTTTACGTCAGGCCTCATTGTTATACCGCTTTCTCAGGGATCTCTCACAGGCATCCAGTATCTATAACAGCATTATCGAGGACTATAAGTACATCGAAGATCCCAATGTCCGTCTGGCTGCGATTCACTGGGGAGATATACTGGTTGATTCAGGTGACTATCCGCAGGCTGCCTCCGTATATCGCAAGGTACATGAATTGGGCGTGCGCGGAGAGGGAGCGGTCGCCGGGGAAGTGGATCTTGTCCGCGAGGGCGCCCAGTTGCGTATGGCGGAATTGAGCCTGAAGAAAGGCGATATCAGGGCTACCAGGCAGATTTTACGCTCCATTGAGCAGAGGAATCCTGAGCAGCGCATGGAGATATTGTCGCGATTTCTTATTGCGGAAACGGATCGTTTGGCGGGTCGGTATGATGAGGCCATGCGCGGTTATGAATACCTGTTGGCACAACGTCAGGGAATTCCCCAGGAACAGATCCTGCAGTCACTGGCGGATACTGCCTTCCGCAAAGGGGATTATGAAGTGGCGTTGTCCGTGGCGGAGCGAATCAAGGAGATGAATGCGCAGTATTACGACAAGCAGAAGATGGAGCAGTTCGTCGAGTTTGTCACCGAGAGAAAGGCGCGCGTGGATGCAGGACAGGAAGTATTTACGTCGCTGCAGGTGGACTTTAATCCGCAGCGTCTGGAAGCCATGGGTGGGAAAATTGAAGGCAGCAAGTCCATGTGGGGGTTGGGGCTGAGAAGCCGGGTGGTCGGTTTGCGCGGATCTTCGCACGACAAGGATGCTGCGCCCTTGAGCAAAGTCTGGATACCTGTGAAGAATATTGATCCTGACGGTGTTTACTGGGTGGATATCTGCTATCGGGAAAACTATGGTTATGGTGGTGGCGCAGGCGGTATGCGTGCGGTCTTCTACGATGTGTCCGATCCCGACAGACCGAGAAATATTAACGAAAACAATACCAGCCTGCCGCGTACATTTGGTCAGTGGTACCGCCAGGGGGTCTTGATTCGCACCAAGGGAACCCGCAGTCAGGATGGATTGATTGAAGTGCGCGTGGGCGGCGGCAGAGGAATCGTGGAGATCGATTCCGTTCGTATTGAACGGGTGGATCCGTATGAGGAGGATGCCTTGCAGAATTTCATTGACGGCTATATTGCAGACGAAAGCTTCTGACTTGGAACACAATCACATGAATATAAGACAGTATTGTAAGATTTGGTTTTATTGCCTGATAGGGATGTCGTTGTTGTGGACTGCGCCGTTTGCGTGGGCGCAGGAAGCGCCTGCTGAAGATCAGAACGGCGAGGCCGAGGCAGATTCTCGTGAAGATCTGTTTAATGAAGTGTATTCCAACGGATATGGTGGTGGCCGTTGGTCTGATCCCCAGACATGGTACGACGAAAAAGTGCCTGGTCCAAATGATATTGTGGTGATCTC
>CAZYDZ010000079.1:0-6716 GCA_964646535.1 uncultured Opitutaceae bacterium | reverse complement strand
GATACAGTGACTGTGGATCTGCCGATGAGTGAAAACAGGGACAACATCCATTGTCGCCGTCTCTATATAGACCCGCGCGGAATCCTTGATTTTCGTCCTGGTGCGAGAGTGCCTTTGGTGCTTCGCGTGGGAGGGCGCGTTGAAATTGGCGGCTCCATACAAATGGTGGCCAATCACCCGCACGACCAGTATCTGCTCCATCTGGCGGCAGAAGATAATCGGGAGCGGCGGATTCGCACAGGGGAGTACTCCTCTCTGGTGTTGGTGGGGCATCCTGATCTGGAAGGGGGCAGAAAGAACATTCATATCCTGGCGGAGCCAATATCCTTGTCCAGAGATCTCATCAAGGGGATGGAGGAAGAGGAGAAGTTGAAGCGTTTCAGGGCGGTACCGTCTGTGAATATGTTTATCGATGGTCATGTGATGGTCGATGTTCAGAATGCCGAGCTGACCAATATGTTTTTTGATGTGAACAATATTGATAGCAGCGGTACGATTGCCACACAGCGTTTCTATATTAGAAACAGCCTGATGAATCGGGGGAGTTCGGTGAAGCTGATGCGGGTCGGCTCAGTCGAACTGGTGGGCAATCAGTTCGAAAACATTCCAGGCGGGCGCAGGGGCAATGCCATTCATATGCACGGCAGTGGCAACATCCTTGTGAAGGGAAATCTCTTTCGCGGATACTCAACAGGAGTGGATTCGTCCCATTGCGGCGGTTGGCAATTATTGGATAATCGTTTCGAGGATTGTGACAGAGGTTGGGCCGGGTCGTATGGGAGAGGGATATTGGCGCAGGGCAATGTAATGGTTAACGTTAATGAGGGCTATACGCTGGGTGAGATTACTGCGAATATTGATGGCGGTTGGTCTGAGGCCACACGGTTGCCTATTACCATATTCGGGGCGGGTGGCGGTTGGGCATTGGGTACCTTTCAGATATCCAATTTTGTGGACGCGGGGTACTTGCGGCAGAAAAAGGGGGCAGAAACCAAAATTCAGGAATTGGAAAAAACGATTGGCGCGCTGGAGGGCAAGGAGCAACACGCGGATTATGCCGACCTGAACAGTCAATTGGAGCAGGCGCGAAAGAGTCTGGAGGCGGCAGAGAAGGCGGACGAAGGGCGTTATACCATGCGCCTGATCAATATGGTTCCTCTGACATTGATGAACACGCTGGTCATGCCTGAAAAGCTGGAGAGTCTCAAGGATCGGCCCCGTCGTGACCAGCCGAATGAAGTGGGGACCAGCAATAACGTACAGGCGGTGTACTATCTGGTCGTCGGAACGGATAAGAAGAATCTTCCCGCAGGTGCCTACGTGGAAGTGGTCACACTGGATCCGAAACCCGATTTGCCTGAAGGGGCGGTTGATCTCAATATCCGCAATAACAATGCGCCATTCCTTCCCGTCGGGGTGACTTACCCACCCATCAGCGGGATGGCGATCACACTGAATGCGTGGGCGATTCAAAAGGGAGAATTCATTGAATCCCCGCTTTATGAGGTGAGGATCGTGCAGTCTGGCAAGGAGGGAGAGCCGGTCAAAGTGCTGGGCAAGGCGAGCATCCGTCCCAGTGTGGATCTGTTTATCAGTAATCTGTCCTCGCTCAGACCCAATTTAATCATTCCTGTTTCCTTATAATCCACAGAAGAAAATATGAAACTTTCCACGTCTGTTTCTGTCCTACTTACTGGTGTTATGACTCAAATTGGTTTTCAGTCCATATTGAGGGTGGGGAAGTTGTTGTGCTGTGGTGGCGTTGTATTGGGCACAGTGGCACTACCGTTGTCGCTGGAGGCACAGCGGGTGGTTCGTATTCCGCCTGCGGAGTCGCAGCCTCCCAAGGCATACAGGGCGCCATCGGCTACCAAAACATCTGGGGAAGATACAGGTTTTATCGTGGACGAGGGGATCATCATGCGCAAGTCACAGGAGCGCACCCCGCCGCCTCCCACTAATCTGACGGTCATGTATAAGCTGCGCTATGGGGAAACCCTGCGCTATATCATGCCTGATGGGGAATCTGTTGACTTTGAGCAATGGCAGAGTTTCAAAAACGATTCTTCCTCGCTTATACATCATGCGAATACACGTTTGCGGGATGGCAATAATTATCAGGCTGCCGTATCCGATCTGGCCTCCCAGTATTTTGATCCTCTGGCGATCCCGTTGCTGTATATGACTGGCGACTATGATTTCGTATTGACGGATAATGAGGTGAAAAATTTGCGCCAGTATATTCTGGACGGGGGGACCATCCTGTTCAATGCGGCGCGCGGACAGGATGAGTTTTCGAACGCAGTCGTACGCGAGATGCAGCGGGTTTTGCCAAACAAGCAGTTCATGCAGATTGGCGATGACCATCCTATTCTTAATGGTAGCAGGCGCATCGGCAAGGTCTCGATGTACAGGGCGGGAAGAATATACCCGCAGGAGCCTCGCATCTACAGTATAGACATTGGCACCCGCGCCGCCGCAATCCTTGTGCCTGCTGGTATGGGCGCGGGTTGGGGAGGGAACAAGATGGACGATCTGGGCACTCATTTGTCGGCGGGAGATGCCATTTCCATTGGTGTGAACATTGTAGGTTATGCGCTCAGCAATACGGAATATGGACGTTTTTTAGCACAGCCCTTTGAGGAATATGAAGGAACCACCCGCAAAGGGGATGTATTCCGTTTTGTGTTGGCTCGCTACGGTGGCAGTTGGCATCTCAACCCGGGCCTGGAAACCACCGTTCCGCATGCGTTACATTCCATGGCCAGGCTGGATGTCGATTATGCGCCGCACTACGTTGATCTGGATGACAGTTGGGGTTTGAAAAAAGAACCTCTGGTCTTTATGACAGGCCATTATGATTTTCAGTTTTCCGAGGATGAACTGGGGAGTCTGCGCGACTATCTAATGCGCGGCGGCATGTTGGTTTCTGTCGGCGGGGCAGGGTTTAACGCGTACAATCAGGCCTTCGCCCGTGAGATCAGGCGGGTCTTGCCGGAGGCCCAGCTATTTCCCATTCCACCGACCCACCCCTTGTTCAGTTCCAGTTGGGGGGAAATCAACAAGGTAACTTATACCTCTGCTGCCAAGCGCAACAATCCTTCACTGGACAGGCCGATGTTTTACGGGATCTTTTTGGAGAACCGACTGGCCGTGTTGTTCTCGCCATTCGATCTCTTCAGTGAAATGAATCGTGAGTCCAATAAGTACTCGCGTGGTGTGGTATATGATGATGCGTTGAAGCTACTCTTGAACACCGTGTTCTACGCGTTGGACAATTAATCAATTTATTCGGTTTATAGCTACAAACCCTTCTAGTTAAATTATGGATCAAAATATCGAAAAGGAAATTGCTCAGCTTGGGCAGATCAGAAAGCAGATGATCAATGAATTCAGTAAAATCATCGTAGGACAGCAAGAGGTTCTGGATGAGTTGCTCATCACTGTGTTTGCCGGAGGGCACAATTTGCTGGAAGGGGTTCCTGGGTTGGCCAAAACCCTGATGATTAACACCTTGGCGAAAATGCTTTCACTCAAGTTCAACCGTATTCAGTTTACGCCCGATCTGATGCCTTCGGATATCGTGGGAACGAATGTGATTGAAGAAGACCATACGACGGGCAAGCGCGTGACCGTATTTATGCCAGGCCCCGTATTTGCCAATGTGATTCTGGCTGATGAAATCAACCGTACTCCGCCGAAGAGCCAGGCTGCCCTGTTGCAGGCGATGCAGGAAAAGGAAGTGACCTCAGGCGGTAAAACCTACATTCTGGACAAGCCGTTTTTTGTACTGGCGACCCAGAACCCGATTGACCAGGAAGGAACCTACCCGCTGCCTGAAGCTCAGAAAGACCGCTTTTTGCTCAATTCCATGATTCGCTATCCTAAGTTGGAGGAGGAAGAGCTGATCGTGGAGTCCACAACGACTAATGTGCAGGGCGACGTACAGCCTGTTTTTGATCGCGAGCGTCTGTTGTCCTTGCAAAAATTGATCCGCGATATTCCAGTGTCCCGTCACGTGACGGGCTATGCCGTGGATCTGGTGCGCGCAACCCGTCCTGGAGAGCCTGGTGTCCCTGAATTCGTGAGAACCCAGGTAGCATGGGGAGCGGGTCCCCGCGCCAGTCAGGCGCTGATTCTCTGTGCCAAAACCTATGCCTCTCTGGAAGGACGCGTCAATGTCTCCTGTGATGACGTGAGGAAGATTGCTCTGCCTGCGTTGCGTCATCGTATTGCGACAAGTTTTGTTGCAGAGGCTGAAGGAATTACCACGGACCATATTGTGGAGCGCCTGTTGAAGGAAATTCCTGAACGGACCAAGAACTGATCGCCAGGAAACCAATGATGGCGAAATCCCAATCCTCGGTGGTGTCCCCTTCGGAGCGTGGAGTGGCTGGCAAGCTAAAGGCATTGCTGGAAAAGCTGCGCCGTTCCAACAAGACGGTGCCTGGCGGAGTCAAGCTGGCAAAAGCAGGCGGCTACAATGACTATCTGGATCCAGCGGTGCTGCACCAGTTCGGGCTGAATCCGTTGATTGCCAAGCTCGTCGTGGAAGGGTTCATCAAGGGGTTGCACAAATCACCATTTCATGGCTTCTCGGTCGAATTTGCAGATCATCGCGAATACGTTCCCGGTGATGATTTGAAGTATCTTGACTGGGCGCTGTTCGCCCGTACGGATACCTATTATATCAAGAGGTTTGAAGAAGAAACCAATCTTCGGTCCTACATTTTGCTCGATCGTTCCGCATCCATGGGGTTTGGCACTGGACGGATTACCAAGTGGGATTACGCATGCTTTCTCTCTTCCTGTCTGGCCTATATGATGATTCAACAGCAGGATGCAGTGGGGCTTTCCTTATTCGGATCCGATGCAGGAATCATGATGCCTGCCCGCTGTCGCAATAGTCATTTGCGGCAAATGATGCGCGTGATGATTCAGAACCCGCCGTCTGGTCCCACGTCGGTAGGCGCCAGCCTCCGTTCCATTGTCCGCAATTTGAAACGGCGTGGACTGGTCGTGGTTGTTTCCGATCTGATCGATGAGCCTGAGGAAACCTTGAAGGCCATCAAACAGATTCGCGGACACAAGCATGATGTCATTGTATTTCACATACAGGATGACGCGGAGCTGAATTTCCCGTTTCGCGGAGCGGCGCTGTTCCAGGATATGGAAACAGGAGAGGAGATCGAGGTGGATCCCGACTCAGTGCGCAAGCACTACATACAGAGACGAGAAGAGACGGAAGAAATGTTCCGCAAGGGATTAACGGGGTATCGAATTGATTATGTGCCGTTAACAACGACAACCCCCTACGACAAGGGATTGTCGAGTTATCTGCAGAAGAGGGCTGGCCTTGGGAAGTAATTTCAAGAGTCGGATGTGGCTGTCGCAAACGAATATGACCAATCAAATCCATGTTTAACTTTCTTACACCAACCGCATTATTATGGGGCTTGCTCCTGGCGGTTCCTGTGCTGATTCACATTTTTCGTCCGCGCAAGGTACGAAAAATCCCATTCAGCAACATACGCTGGTTGCGAGAAAGCAAACAGAAGTTTTCTCGCCGTTTGCAATGGCACCAGTTCCTGTTGTTCTTGATCCGTGCCGCATTTATTCTGCTGCTGGTGCTGGGGTTGAGTTATCCGCTTTGGGATTCGTCCAGCGAGGACGTTCCGTCGGAACGCTGGATTCTGTTGGATCAGGGTGTGTCCATGCAGTACACGGAGCCCGATGCGCCCTCCTCCTGGAAACGCGCGCAGGAGCAGGTGTTGAAATTGTTGCGAAATGATTCCATTGGCGAAGCCACTGGTTTGATTGTAGTGGGAAGCAGTCCCTATTCGTTCGGTCCGAAACGGCCTGATGCCAGCCGCTGGATTCCCAACATCGAAGAACTGACCCCTTCGTGGAGCGGAGCGGATTTCATGTCTGCGTTTCGCATGTTGTCGAGGCAGATTGACAGGAGGGACAAGCGCCCTGCGGAAATTGTGATTCTGACTTCCAACCGCGCTGCTGAATGGAATCCTGTGGCGGTGCGTCAATTGACTGATTCGGTGGACCGCCCATTGCAGGTACGCCTGTTGGATGTCGGCCCCAAGACGCCGGTCAACGGCTGGATTCGCCGCGCATTGATACTGGAGGATGAGGATGGCAAAATGATTTTGCGGGTGGAGATGCAGAGTGTGGGGCTGGATAACATGGAGAGAACACTGCGCATAGAAGGGATACCTGGACAGCCTGCCTCCAACACTTCGGTGAGGCTGCGTCTGGGAGAGACCGCGATGTTGACCTTTGAATTGCCAGACCCCTCCGAGTGGACAGGCAATGTCGTCAAGATCAGTCTGTTGAACGAAGATGCGTTTCCCGTGGACGATCATTACTCGCTGCTGTTGAGCTCCAGCGGCAGCCAATCGATTCTGGTGGTGGACCAGGACAGTGAGACCACAAACGGAGATCGTTCAGGACATTATTTGCGTACCGCCTTGCAATCATTGCGCCGCACCACCCGCACGACCTGGTATGTGCGACACATTAGCCCGAATGAACTGACAGAAGAGGATATTCGCCAGTCTGGCGTTATCTTCCTGGTAAATACATCCCCGTTGAATCGAACATTGACGGAAGCATTGGCGAGTCAGGTGCGGGCGGGCGCGGGGTTGGCCATATTTATTGGCAACGGAGCTGATCCCGTTTTCTACAACCAGGTGCTTTTTAAT
>CAZYDZ010000078.1:1278-9959 GCA_964646535.1 uncultured Opitutaceae bacterium | reverse complement strand
GGGATTGCAGAAGCTCTTTAATGGTTTGGAGTGCGGCGGCTTTAGGGACTTCATAATGGTATTGCAGGGCGAAGTAGGTTTCGCTGACAACCAGATCGCTGATCGCCGCCTTCTGTCCGCGGTGGCGCAAGGCATCCAGTTGGTCTAATGCTTGTTTTGCCTGGAGTTCAGGATGTCCGGTCAGCAGGCGCAGGACAAAGGAAGTGTCCAGTCCGACGAGTTTATGTTTGGTACTCATGAGTACTCAGAGGATCGTTTGGCTGCGATGCTGTTGCGGATGTGTTCCATGTCATGGGGTTTCCTCTCGGCATATTTGCGCAGATTGCCGAACCAGGGACGTATAGGGGTTTTTTCAGGAACCAGCACCCAGACTTCACGATTGTTTTCCACTTTCCGATCCAGCCGTATCTGATCTCCGGGATAGATACCAAGGGACTCGCAGACGTGACTGGGAAAGGTCACCTGGCGTTTGGACGAAACTTTGATATTGAGCATATACATAATCCTATTCGATATGCCTTACCTGTCAAATTAAAGTAAGTCGATGGCGTGGCATTGCACGTGTCGAAGAAAAAACCTCATGTTCTTATCCCTTGTCAGGAATGGGTATTTACGTAAACTGGTTCTCTATGAGTTCTATCCAGTGCAGGTTGTGGGTGTTGGCGCTGATTGCCGGCATCATACTTGGATTTAGCGCGTGTAGTACATTCAGGTACTGGAGCGCACAGCCTGTGGACTGGCAGTTTATACAGCGGGCCGGTGGGATACGGATTGGGGAGCCGGTTACCAAAGAGGGTAAAGTGCTACTACCGGTCGAGTGCGACCTCAGTGGTCTCCAGGAAATCACTACACAACCGACGCAGATGAATTCCGCTCTCGTTGTTCAAAAGGTAAATGCCCGAAGGGTGGGGGCTGTGATTATTTTGCAGGTAATTTCGCAATTGCTGGAGAAAGGGGAAGCAGTGGAGACGGTACACTATGCCGATTTGTCTGATATTCCTGCAGGCACGTATGAAGTCTATTACGAGAGGGCAGGTGTAACCGAGCAGCATTTGGGACAGATTACGTTGAGGTCTTCAGGGAACTGAGGAACCACCGCATTTCCACAGATACAATCTCTGTGACCTTTGTGAGGGGCTCTTTTATCTCACGAAGATGAGTATATTAATTCATCTGTGAAAATCTGCTTCATCTGCGGTTCGTTCACTTCTTTTCGTTGATGTTGGCCAGAAACTGATGGAGATTGGCGGCGAGTTTGGGGCCGATGCCGGGGATGGCTTGGAGATCTTCGAGGGAGGCTTTGCGCAGGCGGTCGAGAGAGCCGAAGTGTTTGTAGAGGGCCTGTTTGCGAGAAGGACCGAGCCCTTTGAATTCGTCGAGGATGGATTCGCGCAGTTTGCGGCTGCGCAGATCGGCGTTGTAGGAATTGGCGACGCGATGAGACTCGTCGCGGATGCGCTGTAGCAGGCGCAGGCCGGCATCCTGACGGGAGGGAATCAACGGTTCGCGTCCGTCGGAGAAGATGATGGTTTCCTCACTCTTGGCCAGACCGATGAGCGTGGGAGTCGGCAGATCGTGGATGGCGAAGGCGCGCAGGGCGGCCCCGACCTGGCCTTTGCCCCCATCGATTACGATCAGATCGGGAAATGTTTGTTGTTCGCGGTGTAGGCGCAGATAGCGGCGGGAAACGACCTCCTCCATCGCGCGAAAGTCATCGTTACCGATGAAGGAGCGGATCTGGTAGCGACGGTAGCGTTTTTTATCCGCTTTGCCGTCTGAGAAGTGGACCATTGAAGCGACAACGAAAGTGCCGCTGATATGGGAAATATCAAAACACTCGATGTGCGCGGGAGGAGCCTGCATGTTCAGCAGTTGTTGCAAGGCGGTGACGGCTGTCTGTTCGTCCTGACGGGGGACGATGGGTCCACGGGTGAATTTGCGGGTCGGGCTGGTGGTTTTTTCCAGTGCGAGGATCAGATCGCGCAGATCGGCCGCCTTTTCATAGTTGCGCTGTTCCGCGCATTGCATCATTTCGGTGCGCAGATTGGCCAGCCACTCGCGCGCCTTGCCGTCGAGGAAGTCGCAGGCCTGTTCGACGCGTTGGCGATAATCATCCTGGTTTACCTGATTCGGGTGACCGTAGATTTCGCCTCGAATATCGTCATAGAGAATGAATACTCCTGGCTTGATCTCGCGCGGGTAGGTGTCGCCGAGCACCACACCGAAGCGCCTGCGGATTTCCACCAGGGTCTTGCGCAGCAGGCCACTGTGAGCAAACGGGCCAAAGTAGAGGGCATTATCCTCCAGTCGATTGCGCACCAGACGGAAGGCAGGGATTTTGTCCTGCAGGTTCACCCGTACCAGCAGGAAACGTTTGTCATCGGTGAAGTCCGTGTTGTAGCGGGGCTTCCATTCCTTGATCAGGCGACCCTCCAGCAGCAGGGCTTCGGGTTCGGATTTCACTTCGATGGTCTCAAAGTCGGCAATGGATTGTACCAGTGCGCGGATTTTCGGGTGGTGCAGGGTGTTACGGGAAGCCTGAAAATAGGTGGACACCCGTTTTTTCAGGTTTTTGGCTTTGCCCACGTAGATGATTTGTCCGAAACGGTCCTTCATCAGGTATACGCCGGGTAGGTGCGGCAGGTGACGCACTTTTTCCTTCAAATCGTATGGTTCTGGATTTGGCATTTGTGAAATCCTGATTATCTTTTCATAAACAGCTACTTCTGTGACGACAATGCAATCGTTGTCGTCGATTGATTTGCTTTTTTACTCAGTGAGCCACAACGAAACATTATCTGTAACAACAAGACCGATTCCGCGAGTGGAAGTCCTCAGTCTCGGCGAAGAGCTATTGATCGGAATTCGCGAAAATTCGCATCTAGTGTTCTTGGGACAGGAGTTTATCCAGTACGGGATTCCCATTCAATCCTGCCGGGTGGTGGGCGACGGCTTTGAGGAGGTAAAAGAAGCCTTTGAGGCCGCGTGGGAAAAAGCGGATATCTTGATTACAACAGGGGGATTGGGGCCGACCCAGGACGATCGTACCAGGGAGGCAGTCGCCAAGGGGTTGGGTGTAAAGCTGATCTTTGACCCGATGATTGAAGAGATGCTACGGCAGCGCTTTGAGCGCAGCGGTCGTAAAATGCCAGAGAACAATCTGCGGCAGGCATGGCGTCCGGAAGGGTCACAGGTATTGCCGAATGTCAATGGAACCGCGCCTGGAATCTGGTTTCAACGGGAGGGCAAGTTTCTGATTATGCTGCCCGGTCCGCCGAATGAATTGCAGCCGATGTTTCAGGATCAGGTGATCCCATTGTTGCAGAAGGCCGGGATTATCCGTCGCAAGCATAGTTTCATTCAGATTCGCACCTGTGGGTTGGGGGAGTCGATGGTGGAGACCCGCCTGATGCCGATTTGGAACCAGTATCCCGATATTGTCCCAGCTTATTGCTTCAACAATAACATCGTGGATGTCCGCATCAGTGTGCCCAATGGCAAAATGAGCTATGAGGCCTTGAAACAGGTGGCGCGTGAGTGTCGGGATGTGCTGGGGGAGGACTTTGTTTGTTTTGGTGATTGTCCGCTGGGTCAGATTGTATTCGAGCAACTGCGGCGCATGGAAAAGACCCTGGCCGTGGCGGAGTCCTGCACGGGAGGGCTGCTATCCAATACATTCACCGAGTTTCCTGGTTCCTCAAAAGTGTTTGTCGGCGGAGTAGTCTGCTACGCGAATGAGGCCAAGGCGAGTCTGTTAGGTGTACCGGAATCGATGTTACAGCAACATGGTGCGGTGAGTAACGAAACCGCGATTGCCATGGCCACTGGCGCCGCGGAAAGGTTCGGCACCGATTATGCAATCGGTATTACAGGGTTTGCAGGGCCAGGTGGCGGCACTCCCGAGAATCCAGTCGGCACTGTCTTTATCGGGTTTTGTTCACAGGCTGGCGTCTGGTCGCACCGCCTTCGCTACACTGGTTGCCGTAACGCAATCAAAATCCGTGCTGCTTACACCGCCCTCGATCTGTTGCGTCGCCATCTGAATAAAGAAAAAATGGCCGAGTTTTTCTCCAGCCTCTGCTGTGAGGACATAGAAAACTGACCGAAGAGAGAAGTAGATCAGAAAAGGAAACCGCAGATTGCGCAGATTTTCACAGAGATTGGGTTGTGTGAACGAAGCGTTTGTATTCGAGTGCGGTAGAACCAAAGTTGATTAGTAGGCCACATGAATGATTTGTCGCTTTCAGGTAGTGAAGAATTTGCGCATATTCAATATCGGACAGGGCTTTGATTGCCTTGAGTTCAACAATGATAGAACCATAACAGAGAAAATCGGCTCGGTAGGGCACTCCTAACTGTTTTTCTTTGTAGTATATGGGAGTGGGATGCTCTCGACTATAGAGAATGTTTCTGGAACGAAATTCCAATTCCATTGAATCGTGATATACTGCTTCCAAAAATCCACATCCAAGCCTGCTGTGTACCTCTATGGCAGCTCCTATAATCGCATAAGTACGTTGATCCCTATTCCTCCTTTTGTCTGCGTCCATCTATGCAATCTGTGGTTCTTTATTGTTCTTGTAAATAAATTAATCTTATTGTGTGTGTTTTGTCTGATGTGGGTTACCAAAAAACCAATTGCTTGATTACTGGAATCGTGCAGGCTAATGAGGCATGGCCAATGCCTCATTAGCATTTTTCGGTGGAGCGGATGATTATCGGGTGAATCGTCTGGCGCGCGCATGGTTTGAGGAGCATACGCAGGGGATTGAAGACGACTTTTCCAAGGAGATATTGAATGGCAATGTCAGCAATATGACGGAGTTTGAGGGCTTGCTGGGTCAGATACGGCAGGCCACCCAGACCTTATCGCTGTTTGGTGGAAAAAAAGTAGTCTGGCTGAAGGATTGTAATTTCATGGCGGAATCGGGGGTGGGGCGCCATGCGGGAAGCAAGGAACGTGTGGCAGACTGGGAGGAGATGTTTCTTGCATTGCAGGGCGGGGAGGTGGAAGTGGTGGTTTCGGCATCGCCGATTGACCGCCGCAAGTCCTTTTTCAAGTTTTTCGAGAAGCATGCGGGTACATGCACCGTGGTGGCAGCCGACGCGAAGGGGCAGGAACAGGAGAACCTGTGTTTCATTTACGAGGAAGCAAAGCGACTGAATGTGCGTGTGGATGAGTCGGCAGCCCGTATGCTGCTGGCAAAAATCCCGGAGGCCAGTCGACTGTGGGTGCTGGAACTGGAAAAACTGGCCAGTTATGTCGGTGAATCTGGAGGATTGATCACTGAAGAAATGGTACGCGATCAAGTTGGAGTCTTTGGCGAAGGAGATTTCTTTGAAGCGGCAGAGGCTTTTTTTTCGTTGGATCTGTCCTGGACGTTGGCGGCATTGGATCGCCATTTTTTTCACGAGAGCCAGCCGCGACCCTTGTTGATGGCCTTTCTGAGTCGTAACCGCTTGTTAATCCAGTTGCGGGCGCTACAGGAAGGCGGGTTGGTTTCGCCCAATTCACGTTCACTGACCAAGGCCATGCTGGAGACGGCGGCGGCAAAGATGCATCCCTTGTTGTCGGATACCAGTAATAAATCAGGCTTCAATATTTTCACCCAGAATCCCTGGTATCTTGGCAAACTGTACGAAACGGCGGGTCGTCTGAAACTGCGCTCATGGATTCGCATACAGCAGGAGATCCTGCGTGCCTTTGAGGCTACACTGCAACGCCCCGATGAGCCACTGGAGATTTTCCGCGAATTGGCGATACGCTGCCTGGCGACAAAGGAAAAGGGCGGGTGATCGGAGAGGCCCTCACCAAGGCAGAAAAGTCACAGAGGAGAGGGAATCACAGATGACGTAGAGAAATGTAGGAGCGGCTTTTGGCTTATGTTGACAATTTTCAGTATTCGCATCATGATGCGAATATGAGAACAACCGTTGACATATCTGATGCATTACTGCGAGATCTGCGCAAAAAGGCTGCTCAGAGCAGGCGTCCCTTTAAGGTCGTACTGGAAGAAGCGATACAGTATGGGTTGTCCGTTTCGAAGGATAGGGCTGTACCGTCAAAAATTCGCATTAAGACATACCCAGTGGGGGTTAAAGCTGCTTATCGCGGGATGAGTATGAATCAGCTTTATGATCAGTTGGAATCGGAAAATACGCTTACACTCCAATGATTGTACCTGATACCAATTTACTGATCTACACATATGACCGCTCATCGCCTCACCACGTGAAGGCAAAAGACTGGTGGGAGTCTGTATTGTCGGGAAGAGAGCCTGTTGGCATTCCGTGGATTGTGGTATTGGCATTTGTTCGTATCATGACCCATCCCGTTGTATGTACACGGCCGCTGGGTGTTCTTCAGGTTAGAAATGAAGTGGAGTACTGGTGCGATTTTCCACATATCCGCATGCTTGTTCCTTCAGAAGAAACCATGCAGATATTTTTTTATTTGTTAGAGGAAGCAGACATGGGAGGGAATTTATCGACAGATGCTTTGATTGCCGCACATGCGATAGAACATGCGGCCATTGTTTATAGTAACGACCGTGATTTCGGACGCTTCAAGCAATTGCGTACCCGAAACCCATTGTTGTAGAAGAGAGGCCCTCACCAAGGCAGAAAGGTCACAGAGGAGAAGGAACCACAGATTGCGCAGAGAAATGTAGGAGCGGCTTTACGCCGCGATCCGAACATGGTGTGATCTTGGTCGCGGCGTAAAGCCGCTCCTACAGGTGCTAATGGCAGGTGGGTACTGGTATCGTTTGAGATACCGGAAACCACAGATTTCGTGGAATTACATCGAGAAGGATCTTGTCTGATTCTTTGTGTGCTCCGTGCCTTGGTGAGAAACTCTTTTGATCGTGCGAGGAGGTGTAATGCTTTCGGCTTGGATTTTTGGGTAAAATCCTGTCCATTGTGAGGATGAGTTTTTTACCGAATGTCCTTGCCCAGCGCTATGCCACACCGGAGATGCGTGAGATCTGGTCGCCCGAAGGCCGGGTGAAGTTGGAGCGCGATTTGTGGATCGCGGTGTTGAAGGCGCAGCGCGAGATTGGTCTGGATATTCCTGCGGAGGCGATCACCGCCTATGAGCGGGTGAAGGATATTGTCGATCTGGATGCGATCCGCGAGCGCGAGCGCACGACCCTGCACGATGTGAAGGCCCGTATTGAAGTGTTTTGTGAACTGGCAGGCCATGAACAGATTCACAAAGGGATGACCAGTCGCGACCTGACCGAGAATATTGAACAGTTGCAGTTGTTTCTCAGCCTGAAGCTGTTGCGGGTGAAAATTGTAGCCGCTCTTCAGGGCTTGTCCTCCAGGGCGCAGCAGTATAAGGGTCTGATGATTACGGGGCGCAGCCATAACGTGGCGGCGCAGCCGACTACGCTGGGCAAACGCCTGGCTATGTTTGGGGAGGAAATCCTGTTGGGGCTGGAATCGCTGGATCACTTTCTGGAGACCTATCCTGTGCGCGGGATCAAGGGGGCAGTGGGGACTCAGTTGGACCAGTGGACCTTGTTCAAGGGAGACAGCGGTAAGGTGGACGAATTGGAAAAGCGTATTGGCAGGCATCTCGGTTTGCCGCGCGTATTGGATTGCACTGGTCAGGTTTACCCGCGCAGCCTCGATCACGCAGCGGTTGGCACGCTGGTGCAATCTGGGTCTGGAGCTGCCGGTTTTGCTCATACGTTGCGGTTGATGGCTGGTCAGGAACTGGCCAGCGAAGGGTTTTTACCTGGGCAGGTAGGGTCTTCCGCGATGCCGCACAAAATGAACAGCCGTAGTTGCGAGCGCATCAATGGATTTTTGTACATCCTGAAGGGGTTTCATAACATGTTGGCTTCGCTGGCGGGAGATCAGTGGAACGAAGGGGATGTCTCCTGTTCCGTGGTGCGCCGCGTGGCATTACCGGACGCTTGCTTTGCAGCGGATGGCCTGTGGGAGACGTTCCTGACCATTATGGGGCAGATGGAAGTCTATGAGAGCCGCATTCGCGAGGAGAATAACCACTACTTGCCGTTTCTTGCCACCACAACGCTGCTGATGAAGGCAGTGGAACGCGGAGCGGGGCGTGAAGAGGCACACGATTGTATCAAGGAGCATGCGGTAGCCGCGGCGCGGGCGTTGCGTCACGGGGAAATCAGTAAAAATAACCTGCTGGAGAAGTTGGATCAAGATTGGCGTTTCCCGCTTTCGCAGGCGGAAATGCAGCAAATTCTCGACAATCCGGACAATTTTATTGGCAATGCCGTCAGCCAGGTCGGGTTGTTTGTGCGGCGCGTGGCAGAGTGGGGAAGCCGTTTCCCTGAGGCAGCGGGCTACAAGCCGCATCCGATACTCTGACGCACGCTCTTGCAGTGGTAACAATCGTTCTTGTCCATCAATGGTTTCCATGTTTTGCTAAAAAGAAACCAGAGCTTTCCATATGAGTATTTCTCCCGACGACTACAGAGATTCAAGCAGTTTTAATACAAGCATATACCTGCCGTTAATGATCGGTCTTGTAGGGGCTGTGATTGGTGTGATTGGAATCGTGCTGGCATTACGCGCTCAGAGCGCAGCCGAACAGGCGAGTGGCGCATTGGGTAGCCGAGATCAATTGGCAGCAGAATTAAAGGTGTTTGTACAGGATTTGGAAGCTCGGGTGACTGCCTTGACGGTTCGTGTCCAGC
>CAZYDZ010000078.1:0-1268 GCA_964646535.1 uncultured Opitutaceae bacterium | reverse complement strand
GCACTGGGGCAAAGATCCCTGATCAAGTACGGGCAGCCATCAACAGTTTGGGACAGAGACAGGATCAGGCGGAGATGAATATGAATCTTGTCGGAAACCGATTGCGCGAAATAGGTCCTCAGTTGGAGGAGCTGGATCGTCGCACCAAGGAATTGGTCTTGAGTCGCGTGTCAGGCGGAAGAGGGCCCACGGTTGCACCGGGAAGCAGTAGTGGCCCGGAGTCTACGGGATCTCTCTCTACAACGGCAGACAGCGCTGGCACAGGAAGTTCCGAGATATACACGATAAAAGCGGGTGATAACTTCACAAACATTGCCAAACGCTATAAAGTGTCTCTCAACGACCTGATGCAGGCCAATCCAGGCGTGGATCCACAGCGCCTGCAGATCGGACAGGAAATTCGCATTCCTTAACCTGAACAATATGGAAAATAGCGGTCAGGTACAACCTTGGATCAAGCGGGGAGAACAGGAGGTGGTCGACTGTCGGGTGTTCCGTGTCATGCGGCGTCGGTTGTATCATCCAGGACGTCAGTCTGAAGGAGAGTTTTATATTATTGGCAGTAGCCCGTGGGTCAATGTACTCGCCTTGACCGAAGGAGGACATGTGGTGTTGGTGCGTCAGTATCGCTATGGCTCTGAGCAGATTTCAGTTGAGCCACCAGGTGGGATGTTCGAAGAGGGAGAGTCCCCCGTAGAAGCGGGATTGCGCGAGTTGTATGAGGAAACTGGATATCGCGGAGACAACGCCAGAATTATCGGACAGGTACATCCGAATCCCGCCATTCTCAATAACACTTGTTATTTCGTATTAGTGGAAAATGCCTGCAAGGCGGGAGACACCGAATGGGATGAACACGAGGAGATGGACATTCTGACTGTTCCCTGGCAGGATGCCCTCGCTATGGCAGCCAGCGGCAAAATCACCCATAGTCTGGCAGTCTGTGCACTGTTTTATTTACAGCAGGAGTTAACAAGCCAATGAACCCGTCGAAATCATTACCATGTGGAATATCGGTGGTCATTCCCGTATTTCGTTCAGGCCTTGGTTTGGAAACATTATATCAGGAGTTGAGCCAGGCGATGGAAGGATTGGGAGAGCCATGGGAACTGATTTTTGTGGAAGATTGTGGCGGGGATGACAGTTGGCAGGTGATTGAACGATTGGTTGCCCGCTACCCGCATGTGCGTGGAGTGCAGTTGATGCGTAATTACGGACAGCATAATGCGTTGTTGGCTGGTGTGTTTCAGGCAGGGTATGACCGTGTT
>CAZYDZ010000077.1:0-10083 GCA_964646535.1 uncultured Opitutaceae bacterium | reverse complement strand
CCGTACGCGGGATAATCAGCCACTGACGGGATTTCACCCACGACATAGTCGTGTTGCCATCCTCAACGGGACAGGAGGCCGCGGTGGGATACTCGCCCCGTTCCTGTCTATGCGATTGTACGCCAATATTGAATATGGACTGCCCCTGCCCGCCTATGCGGATTGTCGTCGTAACAGCCTGTGATTTCCCGCTATGGACGCAACGCCAGCCGAATGACTTCCTCGTCGAAATAGTTATTGTCCATTCCCGCGTTGAGCACGATTCCCTGGGCATTAATCCCACTGGAGCGCGGACTGAGTAAAAAGGCTACGGCATTCGCCACTTCCTCAGTACTTACAGCCCGTTTGCGCAAGGTAAGTTTTTCCCCGAAAAGGAAACTTTCCAGATAGCCTGGAATACCCGCGGAAGCGCTTGTTTTCAACAGGCTCGGATTGACCGTGTTAAAGCGGATTCGGCTATCTTTACTAAATGACTTGGCGAGGTTCCGTACAATACCGTCAAGCGCTGATTTAATGGGAGACATATAGCCGTAATTTTCCGCAGTGATCGTATGAGAGGATATGCTGATTGCCACCACGGACGCGTCATCAGCCAGGATCGGTTTCAGGTGCCGGCTCAATTCCACCAGGGAAAACGCAGAAATTTGTGCCGCCTGCATGAAGTCGCTGCGCACGGTTTCATGAAAGGGTCGCCATCCCTCGGAATAGTTGGCAAATGCGATGGAATGTACGATACCGTGCAATTGTCCGACGTCCTGCTGCAGTGCGTCTGCCAACGCTCGGATCTCTTCTTCCTTCTCGACATCGCACAGGTATGTGGTACGTCCCTCCAACAGTTTGTGCAGACTGTCCCGACGAGCTTGCGAGCGCACGCTGTAGATAACCCGTGCTCCGGCTTCTTCCAATACGTTCGCTACTTTCCACGCAACGCTCTTACGGTTGGCAACACCACACACCAATATGTTTTTTCCAGATAACTGTAAGAAATCCGTCATGGCTTATCATCTTTGAAAGATATTCCCCTTTTGCCAAGCGTGGATATTGAGTCTTCCCTGAGTGGCGCTGGTTTAAGGTCAGCGTAGGAGCGGCTTTACGCCGCGACCCGAACGTGGTATGAGCTTGGTTGCTGCGTGAAGCCGCTCCTACAGGGTACCCGGTACTCGCGGGTTGCATCTGAGCCTGTTTTGTAATAGGCACAGTAGGATGAAGAGGATGAGGGAGGAGAGGAAGATGCGCAGAAGGTGGTTGCGACCGCTGTTTATGGCGCTATTGGTCCAGATTGGGGTTTTGTCCCTGGCAGGGATTGTGGTGGTCTGGGTGGTTGAGGAAAAGGCAAAAGAGGAAGAGACTCTGCCGATTGTCCTTGCCAGGGAACAACCGCCAGCCTTGTCTCCGCCGCCGCCGATGTATGACTTTGCGCCCTCGGCGTGGCAACAAGCAACAGGAGCGGCAGTGGTTATGGAGCGCATACAGATGGATATGTTGTCGGAGATGAACATACCATCTTTGCCTGCCTTGCCCGAGGTAGCAACAGACTTGTCGGATTTTGCACGGAATCAATCTCTGGAGGGGTGGAGTCAGGAGATGCAGAACCTGCTATCGTCGGGAACAGGGTTGGGTGTATCTTCTTTTTTTGGTGTTGAGGAAACGGGTAGGCGTATCCTGATCCTGTTTGATATTTCACAGACAGTTGTGAACAAATCGCGTGCGAATGGTGTGCCGATGTCTCAGATACGTGACGAAACCATACGTTTGATCGAGGGGCTGGATTTACACACGCAATTTGGTTTGATCCAGTTCAGTCGCGTATACGAGACTTTTCAGGACGTCCTGATTCCTGCCACCCGTGGCAACAAGGAGGTTGCCATCTGCTGGATGCGGGAGAGTTTTGCAGGGGAGGCAGGTGTGATTCCAGGGAGAAGAGGGGTGCGCGATTATCCGCGCGGAATTGAAACCGTGCTGCGGGTAGCTTTTGAAATGAAGCCAGACGCCATTTTTCTGCTGTCGGATGGAGCCTTCTGGCGTTCCCTGGATTCGCGTCGACAGGAAGTGGTTCCCTATGCGGATTTGGAGCGCCTGGTGTCCCGATGGCGCGCCCAGGCACAAAAGCCCGTACGCTTGCATTTCATCGGATTTCAGATGCAAGGGAAGGACAGGAACAGCATGCGGCGCATCGTGGATTTGACAGGAGGAACCTTGCGCGAAATCGGAAAATGACGATTTTCTGAAAAAACCCCTAATAAAATAGTCATTGGTGTTTTTCAGGAAGTAGATCAGACTTCATGAAGCGTCTTTGACGAAGATAAAATCAACACCATGCGAATTCCCAGTCAGTTCGGGGTATGGCTCTTTGTAGCTTATGATGGAATCTAACCAGATCCAGCACGGGAGGAATGGTGCGGCAATCGAGGTCGGAGAGCTTCGGGGTCAGTTGATATTTTATGCGATGCGTTATGTGAACCACAGTGAAACGGCGGAAGACTTGGTCCAGGAGGCGTTTTTGAGACTGAGTCGGGAAGAGGCTATCGAGTTTCCCAAGTCCTGGTTGTACACGACAGTGCGTAACCTGTCCTTGAATTATTTGCGCGACCGCAAGCAAACAGTCTCCTTTGAAGAGAAAATATTCACCGAAGGGCGCGACAGGGAGGATACTCCCCGTGCAGCATTGGAGCATTTGCAGAGAGTGGAGAGCGTACGGGGTTGGATTGAGCGCTTGCCCGAGCGCCAGCAGCGTTTATTGCGACTGAAATTTGAAGAGGGGCTGAGTTATCGGCAGATCAGCCAGCGCACAGGATTGTCTATCACAAATGTCGGTTATATTCTGTGCCAGGCAATCCGTTGTCTGCAAGGTTATGCGAAGGGAGGAGAAGCGGGATGAATATTTTACACTGGATACAGGGGATGCGGGAGCGTGAGGTCGTTGCCTGGCTGTTGGGAGAAGATATGTCCCCGCGCGCGGTCGACCGTGTGAAAGCCAATTTGCGCAAAAGCGCCCGAATGCGCTCTTACGTACTTGCAATGGTACGGGATTTGGCGGACATAGCAGAGGCTTTGGGTGATCCATACGCCCTCGTCGACGAACGGGTGGAATGGTTGTACGAATTGGATGAGGAAAAAAGTCGGGCTGGTGTGGGCTCTGATACCAGGGAGGGTACGCCCTGGTGGGGAGTATGGGCTTCCGTGGGGAGCGGCGTGGCAGCATTGTTCCTGCTGGTTCTGGTCTGGCTCGTTTTCCCTACCCTTCAGGATCATCTGACTATCGGGGAACTTATCCCTGATGCAGCCCGCAAGCAGGATCGCCGCGATGTTGCAGCGGCTGGCGTGAGAATTGTAGAATACGAGGAGGATATTGACGCAGAGGGGCTGTGGGTGGATCACTCGAGGTTTGACAATTATTCTAGTAACCCTTTGCCCTTGGGCATTGGAGGAAGAGTTGAACCGGAACCGTTGGATACTGGAAAAAAGAGGGATCGTGTGGGTGGGACAGATACGGGTTTTCTTGTCGAAGAAGGCCGGATTATGAGGAAGGTCAGTCCGCAAACTTCCGCACCTGTTCCTGAACCTGTTTCAATGCCAGAAAGTTCCAGGATGGAGTATCAGAGGGAGAAAGCACAACGGCAGGAACGCACTCGGATACTGGATCAGGTTGATAAGGCATCGAATAGGCCAGCCGTCATGCCCGAATCCGGCGCCAGAGTCGCGTATGAGCAGCTCCGCCCCGTGGTGTCTGCGCCATCAAGAGCAGGGGAACAAACAAAGAGATTGTCTGTAACACGGACATCAGGACAGAGTTTACCTGCCGCTGGATTGGGGGGAATGCAGGCGAAGGTTGTGTCGAAGGAAGGTTCAGAGTCACAGATAGACGGATTAGTCGTGCGAAGATCCCAACCCTACCGCGTAACCGCTCCAGGAGAGTCTGAAGGTAAGGAGTTGGGTGAATTAATAGGTGATCTGGTAGGAAAAGATGAAAAGGTTGCCTACGACTACGACCGTCCGCTGAGTCAGATACAGACTGGTTTCTTCAATAGTCGTTCTGTTGCAGTTCCCCAGATGCTGTCCGTACACGACAACCCGTACTCTACGTTTTCGTTGAATGTGAGCGATGCGTCTTTTCTGTTGGCGCAGAGTGCCCTGAGGAATGGTCAGGCGCCAGAGCCGCAGACCGTGCGCCAGGAGGAGTTTTATAATTATTTTGATTATCGCGATCCTGTGGCAAACAAGGAGCTGCCTGTCAGCTTTTTTGCGGAGACGGCGCAGGTGCCATTTTTGCACAACCAGCAGCTTGTGCGTTTTTCGGTAAAGACTCAATCCAGCGGACGGGAGGGGACGAAGCCATTGCGTTTGACTCTGGTATTGGATCATTCAGGTTCCATGACCCGTGCGGATCGCCAGGAAGTATTAAACGCATTTTCCAAACAATTGAGTCAACTGCTGCAACCTGGAGATCGCTGGTCGCTGCTCACGTTTGCTGAGAAAGTCACCGTGCAGCAGGTTGCTGCTGATGCGGGGCAGATGAAGAGTCTGCCGCAAACCCTATCGCAGATTCCTGCGGAAGGAGGAACCAATATCCAGCAGGCGCTGATCGAGGGGTATAAAGTGGCCCGCAGTATGTATTCCAAACATGCATACAACCGTGTGATTCTGATTACTGACGGAGCCGCCAACATGGGCAGCGATCTGCCTGATGAACTCGCTGGAATCGTGGAGAACAACCGTAAGGAAGGGATTTACTTCGATGCAATAGGCGTTGGTTGGGAAGACTATAATGACACTCTGCTGGAGCGTTTGGCCCGCAACGGAGAGGGTAAGTACCGCTTTATTGATTCTCCTGAGGATGTGGATCCGCTGATTCAGTCCCTGGCGGGTTCCTTTCACCCGGCGGCGCGCGACGTCAAGGTACAGGTGGAGTGGAACCCGAATCAGGTAAACCGTTATCGTCTGATCGGCTACGAGACTCATCGGCTGCATGACGAGGACTTTCGCGATGACTCCGTGGATGCCGCTGAGATGGCGCGCAATGAAGTGGGCAATGCCCTGTATCTGGTGGAAACCCTGCCTGGTGGAGAAGGTCCGCTGGGAACCGTGAATGTCCGCTATAAGCCAGTGGATGAAGATCGATCAAAAGAGCTATCATGGGTATTGCCAGCGGGTGTTTCGGTGGATCTGAATCAGGCTTCCGCTTCCATGCAATTGGCTTCCGCCGCCGCATTTTTTGCAGAAACGCTGGTGGATCCGCGCCGTTATCCCGAATTGAGCCTGGAACAACTGGAACAGTGGTTGAGCGCTCCAGCAAGAGTGTATTCGGATAAAAAAGTGCAGGAGCTTCTGCAAATGATTCAACAGGCGAGGGGCATTATACGCTAAACATTCATTTTTAATAACCGATATTATGAGTAAGAGCCAATTGTTTACCCGACTGTTAATGACAGTGCTGTTGTGTGCCACATGGTCATACGCTCAGGATACCAATACGTCAGGCACCTCGGAGCGACGGGGTGAGTTTATTATTAAGGGAACACTGGGCGAGCCCGAGGCGCCTGAAAGCTATCTGCTTTCGTTGGAAGCCCATGCAGACCTACGGGTTACGGATAAGGGAATCAAGGAGCAATGGGAGTTAACCGTAAAAGCGGTGAAGGGCAGCCCGAAGATCGTGGAGATTGCGCTGGGCAGTGATCCCCATATACAAAATGTGGTAGGACGTGGCTTGCAGGGATGGGCTGTGCGCCCTCATACGGGAGGTAAACGGGGAACCTATGTTCTGGTTGTGGCGCTGGACCAGCCACTGGATCAGAGTCCTGCCAAAGTTCAACTGATTCGAAAAGACCGTGAAGAGTTGAAGGGAGAGTATTCTGTGTTACAAATTCGGCCGCGACAGCAGGATTTCATGCGGGGTGTCATACGCCTGTGGACGCAACCTGGCTACCAGTCGAATTTGGCAAGCACGCAGGGCGTAAAGGCGCAGCCGATTGCACCAACTGACAGGAGCATACAACTGATTGCGATTCAGGAAGTGGATTACAAAGTGTCGTTTCAAGTGGCCGAGGGTGATGTGCGTTTGTATGCGATGGAGGACACGCAACTGGAGGCCGTGTTTGGTGATACGGCAACATTTGCCTGGCAATCGCGTGTGGTCGTGACAAACCCTGATGGCGCGATGGTGCGCCTGTTGGGTTCATCGCATACCCTGACGGCTCCCCTGGAGTTGCCACGGGGAGTGGTGGTATCGCGCTTGCAGGATGGGATCTGGCTGAAAATAGAAAAGCCTGGAACATACCCGATCAAGGCTCGGTTTGCTTCCAAAGTATCTTTGTCAGACAAGCAGCGCGGAGTCGTTCTGGATGTTGCAGGTGGCTTGACCCGCGAGATGAAGATTCAGTTACCTTCGAAAGACTATCAACTGATGGTTGGTGCGTTGAAGACCCCTGTGGATGAAGAGGGAAGGGCGACGGTAAGCCTGCCATCCGATCAAAGCGTATCCCTGCGGTGGCAGCCGGTTGTCAGGGAGGTGGCCAGCAAGGCGTTTTACACCGTGGAGGGAATCAGGGACATCCTGGTGAACGAACGCATGGTAGAACAGAAAATCACCTTGAACTATCGGATGACACAGGGAGGACTGAATGAGGTGTTGCTGGCATTTACGGGAGAGGGCGATATCTTATCCGTGCAGTCTCCGGGATTGGCCCGTTGGCAGGTGGTGGAGCAGGATTCTGAGAAATCGCCTGATGCTTCAGGCAAGCCCACCAAGGTAAAAATAATCCGTGTTGAGCTGAATCAGTCATTGTCCAATGACTTTTCGATACAACTGGAGACGCGCGAAAGCCTGAGTGGTTATCCCGTGGTATTCTCCCCATTGTCAGTCCAGCCATTGGGAGCGCTGCGTTATGTGGGGCATGTCGGGGTGAGCACAACAGGACAGACCAAGGTCAGTGTGGTCGATTCCAAGGGCATGACCCAGTTATCGCCGCATCTGTTTCCAGGAGGTAAAAACAGGGCGGCTCCTGAAAGCGTATCGCTGGCATTTCGACATGGCGGTCCGGAGTTTCATCTGAGCCTGCGCGCTGAGAGAATCATTTCGAAGATACTCGTGTCACAATTATTGTTTTATCAAGTGTCACTGGCAGGGCGACAAATTGAGACGGAAATGGAGGTGGAAGTGAGGGAGGCTCCTGTTTCCCGTTTGCAAGTACGCATTCCGCAGAAGTATATTGTTTCCAGTGCCCAGTTTAATGGACAGGAACTGAACCAGATTGCAACCCGCGATCGAGACGATCATCAGGTGCTCACCCTGTTTTTGCCGCAGCATTTCACAGGGAAGGGCATGTTGAGACTGCGGATGGAGGAGAATCGGCCATTTGCAGACGACTCGTGGAAATTAGATCCGATCTGGATTGAGAATGCAGAGATTTTACGTGAGTTTATCGGCGTAGGCGCAGACGAAGGAATTCGGGCACAACCTGGGCAGATCGTGCGTTTAGGGGAGATTTCTCCTGCTTATCTTCCTAAAACCAGGGACAATGTCCATCTGGCATGGCGTGTGGAGCATCCTGAGTGGACTGCCACGATAAAGCTGAATCAGATGCCGAGAGTGGTGCGGGTGGATGCCTTCCATTTGTTCACGCTGGCAGAGGAATCAATCCTGGGCAGCAGTGTAATGAATGTGCTGGTTACCGGAGCACCTGTGCAGAGCCTGCGTTTTAATCTGCCCAGGGAGTATCGCAACGTGGACATTAGCGGGGAAGGAGTGCGTACCTGGAAACAGGAGAATGGCGTAGCCGAGGTGCAGTTTCAAGGGTCGACATCAGGTGCGTTCACGTTGTTGGCCACCTACGAAATGGCGGCCTTGAAGCCAGGCGAGGAAGCCTCGTTTCGCGGAATCAAATCCGCATTTGAGGCAAACGAACTGGGTGTCATTGCCTTGGTGTCACCGCTGCCGTATCGGGTGAGTAGCAAGGAGGGGAATATTGAAGAGCTTGAACCCTCTCGTATTCCCGAAGAGTTTCAGTTGCTTTACAATAGTCCCGTAGTGGTGGCGTTTCAGTATCATGACCGCCAGGAAGACCTCAATCTCAGTCTGACCTCGTTGCAGGAATCCGAGCGCGTGGAGCAGAATGTGGAGACCATGAAAGCGGAGTCTGTAGCGGGCAAGTCGGGAGAAGTGATTACAAAAGTGGATTATGTGCTGCAGTCCAATCGTTCCGCTTATTTGGCGCTTCGGGTGCCCGACAGCTATCGGTTGTGGGAGGTCAAGGTACTGGATAAGGCGGTGACACCCGTCAAGGATCGCGACCGTTTGTTGGTGCCCCTGCCAGCGGAACCTGGGGAAAGCGGTCGTTATCCAGTATCGCTTGCCATTGCCCATCCCTCTTCTGAGAGCAAACGAATGGGGCTGCAGTTGCCTGTATTGGATGTTCCTCTGTTGAATGCGTCATGGGTGATCCGTGCGGAGGGCGGCTATCATCCGCGGTTTATCGACGGAAGCATGTTGCCGCTCAATATTTCCCAGGCGGCGGGCTCTCCTGCATCGTTTCCATGGGTTCCGTTAATCGCCGCCCTGGTTTTGTTGTGCCTGACCGTGAGCGTGATCCTGTTGGCGATTCGCAGGAAACGAATCGTGACACGTATGTTCTGTATTTTTGGCGCGGTGATCTTTGCAGGTCTGGCGGGCCTGTCGATTATCATGTTAATGGTGAATCTACAGGACATTGTCCAGATCAAGGAACAGCCAGTGGAGCAATTGATGTTTCAGACGGAGGTAGTGCCTGCGGATACCCTCATGCAGGCGACCGTACGCCTGTACGAAAATGATGTGGTAGCGGATTCCCAGGGGAGCATATATTGGTGGCTGGGGAGTGTGATGGCCGTTGTGTCACTGGTATTTGCGGTGGGTCTGCGCAATATATGCAGGGCCCGCTGGTTCGCCGTCATGGCAGCAGCTTTGTGGGGGTATGGTTTTGCGGAAGGAATTACGATGATGATGACAATCTTCTCATTCGCGATGTGCATGCTGCTATTGGTGATTTTACCTGTTTTGCAGAAACGCGGGCCGGTGGTCACAGCACTGTTGTTTCTGATTGTGGGTGTCATTTCAGTTCCGCCCTCGCTGAGGGCGGAACTGAAGTCTGACGTTATAGCGATGGAAATGGGGCTTGCGGACGAGGTGCATCATCGTATTCGCGTGAGTGAAGACGATGCCACGGTACGCACGGAGGTGAAATGGAAGGCGGCAGCGGGAGATCGAATTCTGCTCATGCGTCGTCCAGCAGTCCTGAAGGAAGTCAAGTATGACAATCAAAAGCTGGCCTGGTTGCAGGCAGCGGATGGCACAGTGACGCTGTGGGCCAGAGAGTCAGGAACCTTTCAGATCAGCATGGAAAACGTGGTTCCTGTTGGGAATGATCCGGATTGGACGTTTCGTTTGAGCCTTCCCCTGGTGTCGGGCTATTTTTCCACTGCCTCGATGAAGATCGCAAGAGAGGGAAAGTATGTGCTTTCTTCCGACGCGGCCGCCCGTGTGGGTTCGTTCGAGAGTGTCATAGGCACAAAGGAAAAAGGACCGTCTTCGTTTGATGATGAAACCTGGCTTCTGCTCTATCCATCGCATCAGGTGAATATCCTGGCAAAGCCTGCGCCGCGCGACGTGAAGAAGGAAACGCCTCTTTATTACAGTGAGATGAACCACCTGGTTCAACCCGTATCGGGAGCGGTTCTGGCGCAGCATGAATTCCGTGTTCGTTTCGCACAGGGGGAAAGCGACGAATTCGTATTTCACATTCCGGAAGGGCAAATTGTATCTTCCGTGGAGAGCATGGTTCGTCATTGGGAATTTGATGCAAAGAATCATCTGTTACACGTGCGTTATGAGATGCCTGTGCAGACGCACGCAGTGGTAAAGTTTGTTACGGAGTCGCCGCAGTCCAATCTGCCGTTCGAGGCAACGGTGGCCTTTCCGTACCTGGATGGAGCCCAAAGCCAGGTGGGCAGGGTGACATTGGCGGTTGCCGAGGACGTCTCAGTCACGCGCGTTGAGCAAAACAATGGTGAAATCCTGTCCGAAGGTGGGCTCACTTTCGCGTCCATTGAAGG
>CAZYDZ010000076.1:0-10088 GCA_964646535.1 uncultured Opitutaceae bacterium | reverse complement strand
CTTACAATTACCAAAAGACGTTCAGTGCGTCGAATGCCCTGTCTGCCCTGAGTTTGGCCGAAGGGAGCCTGTCGAAGGTTATATTTTGTATTGCGTGAATGGCAGTTTTTATGTTGGGCAAACATATAATGTGAGACAACGACTTCGAAGACATGCATCAGGAAACGGAGCACGTCATACAAAACGAATAAAGTCATTTGTGCTTATACATACAGAAGGCCCGATGACACAGCATTGCGCGATTGCGAGAGAACGACAACTAAAGCAGTGGTCACGAGCCAAGAAGATTGCACTAATCACAGGCAAAAGGGAACTCCTGATTCGGCTCAGTCAAAGCCGGTAGCCTATCGAATTATTTTTAGCAATCAGTAACCTGTCTCTTTGAAGGCCCCGGCCCCTATGGCTCACGTTGTTCGCTACCTGCTCGGGTGGTGACGGTTGCGCAGGAAAAATTCGTAAATTGAGGATCAGGCGCTCCACCATTTGATGCCCCACACTGCTTGCCCGTCCTCTGGTATCTTGTAGAACCGCGGCGTTACTCGTTGGTTTTCTTGGGGGTGTGTATGATGCGGGTCTGCAGTTGGGATTTGGGTGAAACGAGTTTGCCTGCGATGATATCTTCTTCAGTGAAGCGGGCCATCCAGATTTCGCCATCGGGGTGGCGATTGCGGTCGTAGGAGACGAAGATTTCACCTTCTGGATTTTGAAAGCCTTCGGGGTAGGAGATGTCCTTGCGTTCGTCCAGCATGAAACCGCCGTACCAGTTTTCGCCATCGTCATCGGAGAGCCAGGCCGTCAGTTGATTGCGCCCTCTGTAGCCCATTTTCTCCTTGGATGTTCCAGGCCAGGCTTCGGTATCGTATTCATCCAGGCGTTTGCCATGCTTGACCAACAGCAGACGTCCTGAGTTCAGCCGCTTCAACAGGAAACGAGCGATGGGCTGAGCGATATCCGTTCGATAAACAGGCTCGGACCAAGTGGCGCCGCGGTCGTATGAGACCGACTGTACGATACTGTGCGGCATGTTGGTGGTGCGCGCCCAGAGCATCAGCGAACCGTCTTTTCTTTCGATCACGCGCGGCTCAGGCCATTCTGCCTTCGGTTGTTTGACGCGTCCGCGGAATTGCCAGGTCTGTCCTTCGTCGGTGGAGACGAAAAAGTTGATGCCGCGCAGCGGATCCAATTCCGCAAACAAATTCTGGAAAGGCCATTGCCCGCGTGGCTCATTAAAGCCAATGGCCAGCATCCATTCACCCGTGGTCAGTATGATGGGGGGATTCAGCGCGCAACCGTGCCAGATGCGACGCGGCGGAGACCATGTCGGCTCATCAGCATCAGGATTTTTACACACGGTCGCCCATACACCCTCGCGTCCGTCGCGAGCCAGCATGGACTGGTCAAAGAACAACCACAGACGTCCTTGCGGATCGGTCCAGATATTGCCAACCAGAATGCTGCGTTGCATGGGAATGTTGGTGGATTGTGCATTGATGACCAGACGCGGTTGCGACCAGGTTTTTCCTTCGTCATCACTGGAAGCCAGCAGAAAAAATGCATCAGGGCTGTCTCCACCGCCCACCCAGGCCACCCAGATGCGCCCTTGGGGGGTACGTGCGATATTCAGGGTCATCGCATAATCCAGATTGTCGTAGCTGAATTGTGGCAGTGGTGAAGTGTTCAGAACGGGCGGGATTAACGCCAGGTCGGCAATTCGGCGCAGGGTATCCAATTCGTAAGCACGAATTTCTTCGGCGGACATTGCTGCAAAACGTTCTGCTTGTGTATTGGCGTCTAAAGATTGCATGGATGATGCGGCTGTTCAGTGAAAATAGATAATGAATTTCACCCTTTGTCAGGGCACCTGTTGAAAGCAAGGACACTCTGGTTACAACGGACTCTTTGAGAGAAATAGAACATCCATTGGAGAGTATTTGCACATTGATTATCTGGAGCGTGAAGCGCCTGGTGGAGAGCCGTATTTTATGCGGAAATCACGCGTGAAATGAGACAAATTACGGTAGCCACAACGCAGGGCGATCTCAGCAATCGGTTCACCAGTAGACTTCAGGAGTTGAGCTGCCCGTTCCAAACGGGTCTGCCTCAGGAAAGCGTAGGGTGACATGCCATGGCGATTACGGAACAGTCGGTATAAATTGGATTCGCTGGTGTGGCTGATTTGTTGGGCAACAAAAGAGATTTCGATATGGCTGGCGTAATGCGTGGATAGAAACGCAGCCGCCCTCTCCACAGGATCACTGGTGGTATCGGGATTCTGCCGCACGGAGTTCATTCGTTGCCAACCCGCTTCCAGATGTTGATGGCAGGCGTCCCGTGCAATGTGAGTCTCGCTTTCGGTCCAGTGTTTCAGGAGGAGTACGTGTTCCCGATAGAGCGCCACCAGATTGGGCCAACAGTCGTATTTGACACCGAGTGTCCAACTGTCCACAGCCTCTGCAGTACTGCACCAGTTTTGCGTTAGCCTCTCCAGCTTGACCGTTTCGACCATGGCGCGATGAAACTCTATGTCTGCCTGGTGAAAGCGAGCGTAATCTCCTGCCAACGCAGCCTTTTCCAGCGCTGGAAGGATTGCCTGTAATATGCCTCTCAGGATATCTTGTAATTGTTTTTCATGACATAACGAAATTGCAAACGCTTCCAGTGTTGAGCGCAGGCGGCACAAGTCATGAAGAGAATCAGTGTCTGTACCCATATGAAAGGATATGGATCAGTATAGTTCAGCATTAATCGACAAATGGCTATTCCGAAATGCGTCTGTTTCTTACAAAGGCACGAAGGAAAGATTTTGCGGTAGGGCAGGCTCGGAGAAATCGTGGACAGGGTGGATTCTGCGAGCACCACTTGGTTTCGTGCGCTATGCGCAACTGAGTACCTGATAAGTGACACTGTAAGAAAATCTGTGTAGTTTTCTCTTTGTGCTCTTTGTGCCTTCGTGCGAGACTGGCAACATTATGGGTTCTGGTTTTGTCAGTGAGTGGTTGAAGTTTTTCTTCCTGTTGACACCGTTTTTTGTGTTGTCTGTCTTTTTGACATACACCTCGTCATTCTCGATCAAGGAGAAGCAATGGATGGCGATACGGGTGATTATTGCGGTTACCATTATCTGTGCGACACTGATTTTATTTGGTGGACACATATTCAGTTTGTTCGGAATCACATTGGATTCGTTTCGAGTGGGTGCAGGCGTACTGCTGTTTCTTAGTGGCATTAATCTGGCTCGTGATACAGGCAAGACTCAGGCGGGAGGGGAGAGCATGAAGACTATGGCAGTGGTTCCTCTGGCGATTCCTGTTACGGTCGGTCCAGCCACAACAGGAGCCTTGCTCATTGCTGGTGCGGATATGCGGGTGCAGGGGATCCAGTATTCGGTGATATTGGGATTGTTGGCTGGGATTCTCTGTGTGGGAGTGATTCTCTACCTAGGGTCGCAGATACGACGTCTGATTGGAGAAACGGGTATTGTGATTCTGAGTCGTTTGACAGGATTGATCCTTACCGCGATTGCCGCACAAATCCTGTTCGACGGCATTACAGGCCTAATGGCTGCACAGGCGCGGATCCTATAGGAAACGGTCTCTCACGGAGATATGAAAGGCGCAAAGGAAAGAAGGAACCACGGAAATCTGCGCCCATCTGTGATTCTTCTTATTTCAGTCTTCGAGCAGGCCCCAGGATGGGAGTAGGTAGCGTTCTTCGCGCGACAGTCGGTTGACGTGGTTCAGGATGGCTTGCAGATCGTCTGGATGGAGTAGTTCCAGGGGATTGTTTTTCCAGAAATCAGAGTCTCGGTCTGGGAAATAGAGAGCTTCTCCGTGTTTTTGATATTGGGAGCCGCGGGCTCTGCCGTAGATGTGGAGGTGGAAATGTGGACCGTAGGGGCGTGGACTGTTTGGCATGTCAATGGCCCAGTTGCCATTGTCCTGAAAGTTCAGGCGTTCAATGGCAATGCCCCGTTCTTTCAAGCCTAGCATCATGGCTTCACCGATTAGCATGGAGAGACGGATCAATGCCTGTGCGCGTGGGATGTCGAAGTCCCATCGATTAACGACTTGGCGGCGCGGGTGGATGATAATGTGTCCCCCGTCGGTACGGCTGATGTGGTTTCCCTTTTCCACGCAGAAATGTGTGGTTTCGTAGAAGTAACGTTGAGAATTCATGTCAGAGTCAATGGATACGATATGTTGTTGTATGGAATCAATACGATCTGGGTGACATTACTGTCCACTGCGGATTTGCGAAGGGGTCCTGCCTGTTTCCTTCCTGATCCAAACTCCGAACCAGACAGGATTACAGCCCAGTCTGGTGGCGATTTCCTTAATTTCATCATTGGTGGTTTGCAATTCTTGCAATGCCTGTTTCAGCTTGAGTTGCATGCGATAGGCCTTGGGAGCGAGCCCGTACTCTTTGTAAAACAATCGGGATAGGTGTCGCGGGCTGATGCCCAGGCTTTGTGCCATGTTGGAGACGCGAATAGGCTGATCCAGAGAAAGCTCTTCCAGATAACGAACGGCATGCACGATCTTCTCATCCGTTTCTTTTACCTGATACCAACCGTAACCCATATTTCTCATGGTTTGCTCCCATGTCATAAGCCAGTCATAAAACAGACTGGCATATAGAAAGTGGGTACTCATGTCCGTTTCCGTCAACAGCATTTCATAGGATCCCTCTTTGCCAAGCTCTCTGTGTACCATGTCGCGCAAACGGGTCAGCTTGGTTTCTAATTCGGGCAACGGATTCGTTTTCCAGAACAGCTCTTTCGGTGGGCGCAATAGTCTTACAGCGCCAGTCCAGCGCAGGGAAAATCCGATTGTGGTCCATGTGGTGCCTGGATAGGCGGTAAAGGATACGTTTTTACCAGGCTGACGAAAAATCCATTCTCCTGTTTGCGCTTCAATGACTTTGAAGCGACTTCCCATGCTCATGCGCACTTTGCCTTGTTGTACCCAGTCAGCAGTATAATGCGGCGAGTATTTAGAGTTGGGCTCGTTGCGTTTGTCCTTGGTTTGGGAATGCGATACCCAATCCAGGTTTGCCTGTAGCAAGTTCCACTGGTAATGCGGTAAAAGTGCGGAGCGTGATTGGTTCATGAATATCTGTTTTCAGACATACTCATTATTTTTCAGACATCAAGTGGAATATGATGAGCAGCGGGGTTGGTGAGAAATCGTAAGAGACCAGAGGAGTGCGAACAGGATGCCTGCGATGTGGATGAGGTACATGACTTCTACGCCTTCACCGAGGTCGGTGGCAAACAGGGCATTGCCTGAGGTCCATTCGTAGAGGGTTTTACTGGACAGCGCCAGTAGGGGCAGCAGGCCGAAGACGATGGCATGCGGGCGATCCGTGTTCCAGTGTTGGATGGTGTTGCCCAGGCAAAAGCGAGTAAATAGAAGGGTATCTATCCCTGACAGGCCGCGGTATTCCTGTAGTGAATGATCTATGACAAATGATAGTAGCACCAACAGCGGGGATGAGAGCAGGCACAATAACAAGGTTTGACGAAGGCCATCCCTGTGTACGACCAGAAATCCAAATACCAACATCATCATGCTGTCCCAGATGAAATGGGAGAGTGTCCAGTGCAACAGGTGTCCCGTCCATAGGGTATGCCACATGTCAGAGGAGAGGTGGTCGCGGGTCAGGGCAAACCATTGGGGGTGGGATTGTGCAAGTATTGCACAGAAGAGGACCGCCATCGGAGCGAGAACTCCGACGGCGATCCGTTGTTTTTCTGCGACTCTTGCACAGCTATCCACACTGTTCCTATTCATTAGGTGCAAGAGCAGTGAAAGTTAGTTGGAGCGAATGGATTTACGGCGCATCCACCAGACACCCAGGCCTGACAGTACAGTGAAAATGACAGCCTCTGCACCGAGTGCGCCACCACCACCGCCACCGCGGTAAATGCGGGGAGCCTGGCCTGGGAACATGGGTTGGTTGGGTTGTCCCGCCTGACCATTGTCTGCCCTGGTGGACGGGGCAGGGGTTTGAGCACGCTGTGACTGTGCCTGCTGTTCGCGTTGGATGCGGTCTCGGTTGGCTGAGGATACGCCGTGACGCGTATGGGATTCGTCGCTGAGGACAATCATTGAGGTTTCATCGGTGACGATCTGGTATGCGATACCCAGGTCGCGAATGGCAGTGGAGGATTCTCCCTGGGGAATATAGCCCAGAGCCTCGCGCAGTTGAATCGATTCAATGCTGCTCATTGCCCACAGACGTTCCAGTTCGGGGAACTTTTGGTCCACGTTGGGAAAGTCCACAGTGGTTTCGTACTGCAAATTTTCCCCTGTTTTGTGTGCGGTCAGGGTAACACGGGCTTTACCGCCTTTCTGGTAGCGTCCAAAAATGGACAACTGTTGTCCGCGAAAGATTTTTCCCGTGAAGTCCTTGCTGATGTCGGTAGCGTTGATTCCGTCAATCTTCACCTCCACATTGTGCAGGCTTTCGTAAACGATCTTCTCTTTTGCCTGCAGGATTTTTCCAGTGATGTCGTCCGCATTGGATACAGATGTGTAGAAGCCGTCAGCGCCGTCACAGATTACCTGCATCAGCGGCCAGTTGGCACTGTTTCCCATCAGAAAACCGAACATCCTGATATCCACGCTCTTGGTGAGTTCATGGAATTTCCGCGGATCGACGATCCCCTGATTGGTGACACCGTCGGTGACCAGGATGACATTGGTGGGACGGTCCTGATCCAGATTTTGAAAACCCAACTGAAGACCCGCGTAGATATTGGTGCCGCCACTGGCGCTGAGACTTTGAATCTGCTGTTCGATTTTACCGATGTTGCTGTCGGTAAGCGGTGTCCAGTCGGCGATGAGGAACTGTGCGCTGTTGGAGAAGGTGACGATACGCACCCGGTCGTGATCAGACAGCTTGCCAAGCGCTTTGATAACACCCTGGGTGAGAGTCGATATTTTCCCTCCCATGCTGCCTGAAACATCCAGCACGAACACGTAGTCGGCTCCTGAGGTAATCGGTGCGAGGTCGATACCAGGCGTCAGCGTCATCAGAAAATATCCCGCTTCGTTTGTATTCTTGTTCGTAATCAGATCAAGACGCCCTGGCAGATTTTCCTGCAGGCGATAATAGAGAATCAAATCCTTGTTCAACGTGCCGCTCTGCGACTGATATTCCCATTGCCAGGTATCCTCCGCTGTTTTGGCCAGGTTGCTGCCGTTGTTGAAACCAGGAACACGAATGTCGTCGATCGGGTATCCTGAGCGCACGGTGATCTTTGCCGAGAAGTTTCGTTCCACTTTGCTGTTTTGCGTCCAGAAGGAGAGTTCCTCTTCATCCGTACCGCCCTCTTCGATCGGATAGTGGTATCGACCGATACCAAGATCAATCGACAGCGGCTGGTAGTAAACCACTTCAATACGGGTTTCTACACCTGGCCGGACAGGGAAAATGCGAAACTCGTAACGCTGATAGTTTTCCTTGCTGGCCAGCCCTGCGTCATTGCCTTTCGATTTTTCCTCCTCGTAGATTTTTTTGGCCTCTTCCTTGCTGACGACTTCACCGCGCAGCACCGTCTCGCCGCTCCATATCGTGATTTCCGACAGACTGGAATGCTGTGGAACTGGAAAGGCGTAAATGGCTTCCACGTTTTCCTGGTTCGGGTTGCTGAATGTCTGTTGAATGGAGGTGCGGGCAAAACCATCCGTGATCCTCACGTCCACATGGTGATCCATAATTTGAATTGGCTGATGAGAGGCGCCGACAGGAGTCAGGATGCCAGCGGCGGATACTGATGTGGCCAGACATGCCGTCAGGGCAGATATGGCGGCAAACTGCTTCCAGCACCGTATGGATATCAATAAGGATTTTGTTTTCATACGGTTTGTAAATAGCAATAGCCATGCCAAGTTTTCTTTGTATTAAATAAGTTATTGATAATAAGTATTATGTGTATTTTACGAAGGAGTAATTGGTGTTTGGTTGTAAAGTATTTTTTGCATAAAAAGATATGGATACATCATTTTATGTAATTATGGGATGGATATTATAAAGCTCATGATACCTATGGGGTTTGGGGTTGTACTCGTGAGATTGGGTGTGTTATATGGGTTGGGAATGAGAGAACACGATATCACCTGTGGTGAGTGGGCGGAGCTTCCTGCGCAGCAGATTGTAAACTGGGGAATCCATCCGACTGTGCGGGTTCACGTCCGCGATTTTCTGGCTGGGCGCACTCACTCGGAGGCGATAGAAGCGGCGTTGGAGCAGGCGAAACGTTCGTCTTCGCCCGCCGTAGTAGTGCTGGATGGGCAGGATTGGTGGGTTGATCGGGCGGTGCTGTTGCCGTCCAATATTGAGCTGGTGATTGACGGGTGCTGTTTGAAGCTGGTGGATGGCGTGTGTGACAACATCATCCGTGTGGCTGGCATTAAACCAGATCCAGAAAATCCGTATGACAAATGCCTTGCAGTTGAGCCGACAGAGAATTTCAAGATCACAGGACGAAACGGTGCGGTGCTGGAAGGGTGTGACAATCCCTATGTGGCAGCGAATCCGAAGACAGGAGTGGTGGAGCCGTGGCTGGGCGACTTCTTCGGTTGGCGGACGGTGGGGATTTTACTCTCCTCCGCCCAAAAGTATGAGATATCGGGGTTTACCATACGCAAAACTCATTGTTGGGCAATTTCCCAGGATCGCTGTCAGTATGGTTATCTGCACGACATCGAATTTGACACGTATGTGAAGAACGGAGACGGCATCAACTTCCGCTATGGCTGTTCCTATTGCATTGTGGAAAACATTTTTGGAACGACCAGTGACGACACAGTCGCTTGTACTGCGTTGACTCAATATATGAGACCGAATTCTCCGTATGTGTATTCCATGCAGCCGATGGGCTCTGTATCAGAAGGGGATGCGAATGTGGATATTCACGATATTGTGATTCGCAACATTCGTACCGGGGGCAATCATCATGGCGTGATCTGCTTGGCGACCACGCCGTCCGTTTATAATATTCGCATAGACCAGGTTCACGAAGAGAATGAATCGACCCGCGAGGCGGTGGTGAAGATTTATACGGGCTATGGTACAGGCTACGAAAAGGGGAATCTACGGAATATCGTAGTGACTAATGTAACCTCACGTGGAGCGAAATACGCAGTGATGATTAAGGCTGCTGTCAAGGATGTGGAGGTTTCCGGTATTCGACAGTTGAAAGAGGGAGCGCCACCCTGCAGTGTAGAAGGAGAATCTGAAAACCTGGTGATTCGGTAATATGAAGAAGTTGCGATTTTATGCATATAAGGGATGCGATACCTGTCGCAAAGCTCGCAAGGATTTGGACAGTCGACGGGTATCCTACGAGGAAATTGCGATTCGGGAGACTCCGCCGAGTAAGGAAGAGTTGCGCATGATGCTCGCCGCTTACGACGGCAATATCAAAAAATTGTTTAATACCTCTGGCGGCGATTATCGGGAACAGAAAATCGGTGAGCGGTTATCCACGATGAGTATGGAGGAGGCGATTGCCCTGTTGTCCTCCAATGGCAATCTGGTCAAACGTCCATTTCTCATCGCTCCTGAGCAGAAAGTTTTTCAAGTCGGTTTTGTAAGCAATTCATAACCACCACGTACTTGTCTGGTTGGATTCTGGCGTTCCCGGAAAACCGTGCTTCCTGCAAGTCTCTCCCCGTCGAGGGATCATTCTCCGGGCAAACAGTAGTTTGTTGTGGAAAAGAAATAAAGAAATAGGACACCCACCTGAATCCCAGAGATCTTAAATGTGTAATTGACTTTGCGTGCATCAGATAAATGGGACACCCATATTGTCTGATGAGAAGCTTTCTTCGATGTCGGAAAGGTCGTGTCCGAAACGGGACACCCATTGAGGCAATGTATTGGGACAATATGGGTGTCCCAAATGGTGCTAGTTTAAGCACGTTTTTCTCCCATGGACCTATGATGGAGAGCCCAGTGTCATTCATGGGTGTCCCATTCGTCTGACACTTTTGTGTTCCTTGTGCCCTTTGTGGTTATCCCTTGTTTTTCAAGTGCATGTCGGCGAAATCGAGATGCACAGCCCAGTCTGCGGGGGTGAT
>CAZYDZ010000075.1:2332-10175 GCA_964646535.1 uncultured Opitutaceae bacterium | reverse complement strand
AATTCGGCAAGGTTGGCATCGGCTGCGTTGCCGTAACAATATCCGTTCCACCATACTTCCCCGCTTGCATAAATGGCAATGACCTGTTCATCCCCAAACTCCACCTGGGCCACGCTCATTCCTCCTGGAAGCTGAAACGGTATCTGCAATTCCCTGGTTTGTACGGATACGGTTACGATAAAGTAAACCATCAGCAAGAACACACAATCAATCATTGGTGCCAGCGGGATTTCAGGCTTTGTCTCGCTCTTCCTGCGTAATTTCATGACCCTGCCTTCTCCAATACGGCATAGCGGACGTGTTGGATTCCCGCTTCCGCACACGCATCCAACAGTTTACGAATCTGCAAATAAGGGACTTGGGCATCCGCTCGTATCAGAATCTGCTGTTTTCCTTCAGGCGGGATATTTCGCACATACAGCACCCATTGTTCCAAGGTTGTCAAACGTCCATCCGCAATGAACCTGCCATCTGTCCCGATATTGACCACCAGGGAGTTTTCCCGCTCTTCCATATCCTGTTCTGACAGCGGCAGTTTCAGGGCGATCTGCTCTCCCACGCTCAGCGTGCTGACACACATGAAAAATACCAGCAGCAGAAACACCATATCAATCATCGGCGCCATTTGAAAATCCACTGGCAACTCCTCCTTTTTCCTCAACTTTACCATTGTCACCCCCTTTTTCCCTATGAATTATCTTTCTCTTCTCAGACAACCGATCTGTCAAGTACAGTAATCATGACCACCACTCCCTCAATCGCACTGATCGACTACGGCATGGGTAACCTGCAAAGCGTTCGCAACGCCTTACAACAGTCTGGCGCACAGGTAACCCTGGTTTCCGAACCTCCGACAGAACACGCCCACTGGCACGGCATGGTACTGCCAGGGGTGGGTGCGATGGGAGACTGTGCAGCCACTTTGGAGCAAAAACATTTGGCGGGATGGATTCGTGACTGGATTCGCTTCGATCTGCCTTTTCTGGGCATCTGCCTGGGTTTACAGGCTCTGTTCACCCACACAGAGGAAGGAGACTGCCCTGGCCTGAATATCTTTCAGGGACAAGTCAAACGGTTCCAACTGCCCGCAAACTACAAGATCCCACACATGGGCTGGAATACCGTACACTGCGAGCGCGCCTCCCCTCTTTTCGAAGGCGTGCGCAGCGGTATTGACCAGGTTTACTTTGTGCACAGTTATTACGTACAGCCTGAAAACCCTGCGCTCACCCTGACTACAACAGACTACGGGCATGGTTTTACCAGCGCTATTCAGCATGGTCGCTGTTTTGCCACACAGTTCCACCCTGAAAAATCACAGCAGATCGGCCTGCGGATTTTCCGTAATTTCCTGAAAATCTGCATGGGCGACAGCTAATTTTCTCCATTTGGCGACGATTTATTTTGCCTTGCCGCAGGGATATTTGCTTAACATGTATCCCGTATGTCGGAAACCGCCAAACTCCAATTAGACGGAAAATCCTTCGAATTCCCAGTCATCACGGGTACCGAGCAGGAAAAAGCCATCGACTTTCGCTCGTTGAGAAGTGAAACGGGTTACATCACATTTGACGACGGCTACGGGAACACCGGTTCCTGTGAAAGTTCAGTCACCTTTATTGATGGTGAAACGGGCATCCTGCGTTATCGCGGTTATCCGATTGAGCAACTTGCCGAACACTCTTCCTTTCTGGAAACGGCCTATCTGGTCATCCACGGTGAACTGCCCACTCGCAGCCAGCTCACCCGTTTCGAGGAAAACTGCCGCATACACGCTCCCGTTCAGGAAAGCATGCGTTATTTCTTCCAGGGATTTCCGCACAATGCCCACCCAATGGCCGTGCTTTCCTCCATGTTGAATTCTCTTGGTTGCTTCTATTCAGAGCTGTCCACCAACAACCGTCAGAAAGACTTGGAGAACTTCGAGGAAGCCGCCACCATCCTCATTTCCAAAGTGCGTACCCTGGTCGCCATGTCCTATCGGATGAAGGAAGATTCTCCCTTTAACTATCCCAAGTTGGCCAATGACTACTGTGAAGAATTTCTGCATCTGATGTTCAGTGAACCTCATAGATCCTATGAGGCCTTGCCCGAGGTGATTCACGCACTCAATTTAATCCTTCTCCTGCACGCGGACCACGAACAGAATTGTTCCACCTCCACGGTCCGCATGGTCGCATCATCAGGCGCCAACCTCTTTGCCTCCGTCTCTGCGGGTGTCTGCGCATTGTGGGGGCCCCTACATGGCGGCGCCAACATGGCGGTCATTCAGATGCTGGAAGACATCCACTCAGAGGGTGATGACGGCTCGCGCTTTATCAAGGAAGCAAAGTCAGGTAAAGGCGGACGACGTCTGATGGGATTTGGGCATCGCGTGTACAAGAATTACGATCCGCGCGCCAAAATCCTTGGCCGTTCCTGCGAGAAACTGCTCGCCGCCATGGGTGTAAAAGATCCCCTGCTCGACATTGCCCGCCACCTGGAACAGGCCGCTCTACAGGATGATTATTTCATTCAACGAAAACTTTATCCTAACGTGGACTTCTACAGTGGGATCATCATGAAAGCGATTGGTATTCCAATCGACATGTTTACCGTGATGTTCTCCATCGGACGCATCCCTGGATGGATCGCCAACTGGAAGGAAGTGGCATCGGATCCCAAACCCAAGATCCACCGTCCACGCCAGATTTATCAAGGCTTGACCGAACGCAAGTACATCCAGGTGGATCAGCGCGGTTAATTCCCTTTGCCAGTCGTTGCCAGTACAATTGGGAACCACAGATCACGCAGGCTTTCACAGGATACGGAGTGACTCTGTATTTCTTTTTGCGTGAGCTTTGTGCCCTGGTGAGAAGCCTTTCTTTTATCTCACGCGAAGCCGCGAAGAATCAGAAAAAACCCTTTGCGGGAATCCATGGTTCTTTTTCAAATTGTACCGACAACAACTGGTGTTTTCTGTTGACCTGTTGAAACAAAATTGAAACAGTCTCGGTTTGCCCAATAAGGAGAGGTGACAGAGTGGCCGAATGTGCATGATTGGAAATCATGTGTACGGGAAACCGTACCGAGGGTTCGAATCCCTCCCTCTCCGCCATTCGACAAGCTCATGGCAGGCCACTTCGACGCGTTCCACTGCGTTGCACTTGCTCATGGCAGGCCTCTTCGACGCGTTCCGCTGCGTTGCACTTGCCCATGGCAGGTCCCGTACCTCATTCCAACTTACAATTACCAAAAGACGTTCAGTGCGTCGAATGCCCTGTCTGCCCTGAGTTTAGCCGGGCTCTATATTCTGGTTTGTCACGGCCTAAGGATGTTGGGTGATGGCGATGATCGTGATTTCTTTTTTGTCCGGCCCATAGAACCAGAAAATTCGATAGGCGGCTGGGGTTTTATTCTCAGCATAGGCCTCGAAGATTTCCTCTCCGTTTGGCCCTGCGAGAGCGCTGTATTTATGAGTGTTCAGACCCGGATGTCGTGGATTGGTTTCAAGGTAACCGAGGGCCTTTCTAACGGCCTTGAGGCGTTTGAGGAGACTCGCATCTCCTCCAAGCAATTTGAGATCCGCTTCGGCTTGTAGCGTGAATTTCAGGTTGAAGGGCACGCGTCAGTCGATGCTCTCGTCCGCGTACTCCGCAAAGCTTCCCAAAGAACGGGATTTTCCTTTGGCTGCCTGTGCCAAGCCTTTCTTCACAGCACCCAGGGCAGTGGCATTTTCAAAAAGCCATGCTTCCCGCGCGGGAATTTCAGTGTAGGGCTCGAGAATGATGTTCCCGTCCTCTAAACGCCGTGCGTGGAAGCTACTGACACCCCGGGCAAGTTTGCCAAGGGTGATCCGTCCTTTTGAGTCGGGCCGAAGCTGTTGAGTGAGCACGTTCATGGTATTTCTCCTTAACTGATTCCAGTGTAGCACCCTTGTGGGATTACGTCAATATGGGAATATTATAAAATCCCACAAGGCTGGTTTTCAGGCTTCGGGCTGGTTCTGGCTCAAATGAATCAAATGCTTATCTGGGGAATAAAAATGACTCGATTTGCTAGGTCCACGCAACAATTACGTGTTCGCCTTGGAACTCCTGGAAAAATCAAACTGATCCCGTAACAGGAACAAAATGGAATCAAGTATGGGCTTACGTTTCAGAGCCTTCTGACAACGTTTAGGATAGACTTGTCGAATGGTGCGGGTGGACAGAATCGAACTGACGTAGCCAGCGTGGAAGGCTGGAGTTTTACCACTAAACTACACCCGCAAACAACAAGACCTCTAAGCAAGCAAATAGGTAATTGGGTTGTCAATCCTCAAACGCCGTTTTTCATGGTTGCCCTTCCTTCGATATTCCTGATTACTGTAGAATACGGGGTTTCCTCAACGGAAGAACCCACTATTATCAAGCAACGGAATTCATGAAGCGCGTACTGACTGTTTTACATCCTGGAGTGGAAGAAGTGGAATTGCTCTATCCGGTAGACCTGCTGCGACGCGCCAATGTGGAAGTCGTCATGGCATCGACAGGTGACCTGTCTCCCGTCACGGGTCGCAACGGGATCTCCATTGTACCTGATCGCATCTTGCAACAAAACGATGTGGCTGACTATGACATGCTCTTTCTGCCTGGTGGCCCCGCTGTTCTGGAATTGGTCGGCAGCCTGGAAATCCTGGATTTAATCCGTCGGTTTCATCAACAGGACAAAGTGATCGGGGCAATCTGCGCGGCTCCTCTGCTGCTGTATAAATCAGGCGTATTGAATGGGGAAGCATTCACCTGTCATCATTCTGTCCGCGAGCAAATGCCGTCCAGCTATACCCATCAAGAGGTAGTATCAGGAACACGCTTCATTACGTCACAGGGTTTGGGAACCAGCCTGCAATTTGGCATGGCGCTGGTGGAACGTCTTTGCGGCTCGAAGGCCTGCCAGGAAATGGCTGCGTCGATCCACGCAACCAGCTTAGCTTAGGCCTGATATGAATCTCACGGAAGGTACACCCCGAGCCCTCCTTTGAGTCGCGGCGTAAAGCCGCTCCTACATGTTCTGGACGGCCAGTTCGGCGAGGGCGCTGCGCTCCCCTTTAGTCAGGCTGACATGCGCGGCAATCCGTTGGTTTTTCAATTTATTGCGTGTATAAACGAGTCCGTTCGATTGTGAGTCCACATACGGATTGTCAATCTGGGTCGGATCTCCAATCAAGATGAGCTTAGATCCCTCGCTCATACGGGATATAATCGTTTTCACTTCGTGCGGCGTCAATTGCTGGGCTTCGTCCAATATGAAGTAACGATTCGGAATGGAACGTCCACGGATGAATCCGAGTGGCTCAATTTCCAGGATACCAGCCTCAATCAGACGATAATACGGTTTGTTCTGCGCCGCGCTGCGCTGCCCGTGTCCATTGTTTCCATTCTCCTTATCACCATTTTTCCCGTGTGCGCGGCGTGAAGCGCGTTTATCCAGGAACTGGCTTTCCTTGATTGGATGCGAGGGCATAATGACGTTCAATGCATCATGGTAGGGTTGCAACCATGGGTGCATTTTCTCATTGATGTCACCTGGCAAAAACCCGATTTCATTCCCCATGGATACCACGGGGCGGCTGATACTGACCCCGTCGTAATAGTCCTGCCCTATCTGAAACAGTGCACTGGCAGTGCTCAAAATGGTTTTGCCAGTCCCTGCCTTCCCCGCACAAGTGACCAGAGAAACCGTAGGGTCCAGTAAGGCATCCAGGAAAAATTGCTGTTCCAGGTTGCGAGGACGCACCGCAATCCCCTGTGGCACCTGCAAAAACGATGGGATTTTCAGTTTGCGAAACAAACCGTTTCCCATGTGGCGCGCAGGCATCGTATGCTCCTCTGAAGTCTTGAATAAAACATAGTGGTTCACATGCAGCCCCAGCCTATCTTTGCCAGAAAGCTCAATTTCACCATTAGAGGCAAACCGCTGCATCTGATGCTGCGTCAGCGACAGGACTTCATGGGTCGATTGTACCTCCTGGGAGTGATCGGGAAATTTATCCGTGCGATAATCCTCCGCCGGCAAACCAATCGCCAGCGCCTTCAACATCATGTTGATATCCTTGGTCACCAGGATCACGGGATTGGCGCGATTCTCCGTAGCCCAGATCACACAGGCGAGGATACGATGATCCATCTTGTCGAGATCGGGAAAAAACTTTGCCAGTTTTCCCATTCCTTCACTAGCCGAGTTGCGCTGGATCAGATACGGGTTGATAATCACATACAACTTTCCCCCACCAGGCAGGGAAGAGCCCTTTTCCATGGACGCTCTTCGATCGCCAAACAATTTTTTCAGCTCCCGATGTACAAAACGCGCGTTGCTGCCGCGCTCACTCATATCTGTCTTAAAACGATCCAGCTCTTCCAACACCTCAATCGGGATAATCAGGTCATTCTCCTTGAACTGATAGATCGAAAGCGGGTCGTGAACGAGAACATTGGTATCCAGAACATAGGTTTTTACCAGAGAGGGTAATTTCGTCATATAGAATCGGGTTAAAAAAAATCGGCTGTCTGAATGACAGCCGGTTTACAAAAAGAATATTTCCCACAACATCCGTATGGTTTTCTGTCCGAATCTCGTCTGCGACGATTTCGCGAACAGAAACAAACGCTGGTGTACAGGAAATCAAAGGTGTGGTTCCAACAAGGCTTTTAATTGTGAATGATCATGCGCAACAGGATAATCGGGATACTCGCGCACCATACTGTCTGGAGGGCAAAAAAAGAAACCGTGGTCAGCCGCCCGTATCATACTGAGGTCATTATACGAATCTCCCGCAGCCAATACACGAAAATTCAACCTGCGCAAGGCTTCCACCGCCTCGCGCTTCTGATCCTTCATGCGTAGCCGATAATCGACAATACGCTGTTGATCATCCACCACCAGATTATGACAGAAGAGTGTCGGATAATCGAGTTTGGCCATCAACGGCCAGGCGAATTCCATAAATGTATCCGATAGAATAATCACGCCTACCCGCGCCTGCAACCATTGATAAAACTCCAATGCCCCCTGTAGCGGCTCCAAGGTTGCAATGACTTCCTGAATATCGGTGAGGGTAAACTGGTGTCGCGCAAGGATTTCCAGGCGATAACGCATCAGCTTGTCGTAGTCGGGTTCATCGCGGGTGGTACGCTTTAATTCCTGCAAACCGCTCTTCTCTGCGAACGCAATCCATATCTCAGGAATCAACACTCCCTCCAAATCCAAACACACCAAATTCATTAATGCCAAGTTTAAGCGTCGGTGAATGAAGTCAACACCGTTTTCATTCCCATCTGAGGAAAAATGGGTATTCCGACAGGTCGGCACGGGTACACAGGATTGTCTGGATTTTTTTCACAGAACCCATAGAGATGATATATCTCTATCGGTATGTCCGGCAATCTTGTCAGTTTCATCCTGCTCCTCACGATTTCCAATGTCTTCATGACTTTTGCGTGGTATGGCCACCTCAAGCATCTCGGACACAAACCCTTACTGTTAGCCATCCTGTTCAGTTGGGGGATCGCCTTTTTTGAATATCTGTTCCAGGTGCCCGCCAACCGCACGGGGGCACAAGTGCTGACATTGCCGCAAATGAAGATTCTGCAGGAGGTCATTACCCTCACCGTCTTCGTCCCTTTTGCCGTTTTCTATATGAATACCCCCGTGAAACTGGACTACCTGTGGGCAGCTCTCTGTCTGGCAGGTGCCGTCTATTTTATCTTTCGCTCATCATAAAAATATGGCTGGATAAACCTTATGAGCAGTAAAACGATCTTTTCCCGAATTTTTGATGGCGAGATTCCTGCCAAAATCGAGCACCAGGATGAACATTGCATCG